>USNN01000022.1 GCA_900556185.1 uncultured Eubacteriales bacterium | reverse complement strand
ATATTTTTCATATAGTTTTCAGCAATTTTATGCAAGATGTTACCATAGTCCACCGACTTTAAATAGGCTTCATCTCGTGGTTTTAACCTTAGTCCATAGCTTGCAAAAAACTTGAATGGGCAAGCAAAATATGTTTCCAATTGAGATATACTTGTTTTATTGTCTTTAAAATACAACGACCTAGCGTTAGTTATTTCTTCTGCTTTACTATTGTTATTTATTTCATTTAGTTGACTATTATACACTGGGTTATTTAGCATAATTAACGCTTGCTTTAAGTCGCCATACATATTTTCATTAGAAATACTACCCAAAGTTCGTAGCCTTTTAGTTGCACTTAAATATTTTTTCATACCTACTGTTGGAGTAGAAAAATCAAATGCGTAACTAACTATTCTATCTTTTTCACTTATAATATTTCTAATTCTAGAAAACCACTCAGCGTTCAAAACCTCTATATTTTTGCCACTATTTTCTTGAATAAATATTTTACTTAGTTCCCGTATTACACTGCTTGGGCGTTGCTCATCCCCCGTTCTACTAAAACTAGAAAAGGAAACAATTAGTTCGTTTGAAAAGTTAGAAAGTAGATTTATAACCTTAAACTTTTCACGCTTATTAATGGTTTTTATGGTTGGTTCAATCTTTTTGCCTATAGTGCTAGAAATCATTTTTAGTTCTTTATCTACAATAATACCGCAATCATCTTTAATTGCTGGGAACGCTCCATCAACAGCCCCAACAACAATTAAAACCTTTTTATTGAATAGTTTTGCACTTGTGGCTTCACCAACAAAAATATTATCTACCGTAATAGGAATTAGTGAAATCGTTTCACTGTTTAGCCCGCTATCTAAAACTGCAAAATACTCATCTAAACTAATCTCGGTGTCACCAAAAATTTTCTCTGCCCCATCCATTAGTTCGTTAATCTTTTTATGCACTTGCTTTGTGGCTTCTTTTATATCTAATCTACCAAGACTGTCTAATTCTTGCTCTATACCACCTATCTTTTCGTCTATACCAAAATCAGTAAACAAGGCTTTTATGCACAAATTAAAATCTTTTGCTTTTGCACACTTACTAGCCCCATTAAAAGCACGCTGAATTTTGCCCGCAATCTTTTCTCGAGTTTTGTTAATTTCTGCTAGTTCATCATCACTATTTGCTTTATACTCAAATGGCTTTAAAAAGTCATTATAGTTAATTGCATACTTAACCACATAGTTTTCAAGCCTTGCGTATTCGCAGGTTTCAACACCACTAAAAATATTGCTTGCTAAACTCAAAAAATCATCTGAGTTAAAGTTCTTTCTATACACATTTATAGCACTCTCTAAAAACCCACACAATGGTTGGTCAGATAGTTTAGAAGGTGCATCTATAAAATATGGCAACTTATAATCATTAAACACCATTTTAAGTAGGTCACTCACACCATCAAGCGATGCACAAATAACGGCAAAATCTCGGTATCTTAGGTTATATTTAATCACTCTCTCTCGAATACACGAAGCAACCATTTCTAGTTCTTCTAGCACAGATTTTGCCCCATAAAGCACAACGCCACCATTAATTTTAAGCCTGCTATATGGGTAAGCAAAAAGGTTGTTAGATATATGCGAACCAAGTGTTATTTTAGAACCTATAGTATTAACCACCACTGGTTTAATTTTGTTTTTAGATGCAAGAAGTAAATAGTTTTCTAGCATTTCAGGTGGGCAAATATAACTATTACCTTTATTAGAGTTGTCTAAGCAAGCACAAGTAAATGACTTAGCGGTGTTTAACAGTGCATTAAACACATTTAAGCCAGTCGCTGTGGTACTATCAAAACCATACACATAAATGTGGCTATTTTTAACATAGTCACTTTCGTATATTTTATCACTAAGCAGATTAAACCTATCGGCTGGGTCAACTAATTTTTCTTTCTTTAAAAACTTTTCATAGGCGTTATACAACAAAAATATGTCGTGCAACTTTATATCTAGCGATGTACCCGTTTTATTTTTGGTGTAATAATCTTCTGGCGTAACATTGCTGTTTTTTAATTCGCTTATGGTATCATAAATATTCTCCGCAAAACCCATAGTTTTGGCGGTTTTTTTGTAACAGACTAAATTATCATAATTTTCGATTATGATTTTTTTTGTAGCCATAATGCCAAGCACTTTAGATAGATAGTTGTCGCTAGACGCAATAAGCCTATGAAGCAATCTAGACAAGGTAATTACTTGAATATTCATTATTGCCCCACCCTTGCTTTTTTCTAAAAGTTTGCCTTCCATAGACACCGAGAACTTTTCTGGAACAATCAAGCAAAAGTTTTCGTTTGGGTTTAAGTTTGCCTTTTCAATTAGTTCTGATGTAA
This sequence comes from uncultured Eubacteriales bacterium, assembly GCA_900556185.1. GTDB lineage: Bacteria > Bacillota > Clostridia > Christensenellales > UBA1242 > UMGS1908. The sequence goes on along the minus strand of USNN01000022.1, from coordinate 10,414 downwards.
TTTTATCTATTAATATAGAATTGTCATTAGATGTATAGATTTTCATAAATATTTACCTATTTTAATTATCGCATAGAACCATTTTGCTTTCAACTAAATTTTAGTTTAAAAATAAAAAACTCTAGCTAGAATTAACTAACTAGAGTAATTTTTATTAAAGTGAATCTATAAGCCTTCCAAGTTTATTGTAAACTTTTATGGTCATTTCACCTTTTTTATGAAATTCTTTTGCTTTTTCTATTGCTTCATCTTTTGTAGATGCTTTTGCAATAGTTCGGTTGCCATTTTTAACTAACCAATGCTTAGAGTCCTTGCTTTCAGCAATTGTGTAGGTTGTAACAACTTCTTGTTCTTTTTTCTTGTCTTCTTTCTTTGCTTGTCTGTTTTTGTTGATAAATCTGTGTTTTTTCTTATTGTTTTTAATTACAATATACACAACAAACGCAACGGCACAAGCACCAGCAAGAGAACCAACAATAATTGCAATTATAGCACCAACAGATAAGCCTGTCTTTTCTTCAGTTTCTTCAAACTCAACAGCAAATGTGTCGGTTACAACAGACTTTTTGCCTTCGCTATCAATTGCTGTGTAGTAAACGGTATAGAAGCCAGCACCGCTTAATTCAACAACATAGTTTCCGTCTACAACCGAAACATTTAATTGTTTGCCGTATTGGTCAAAACAGGTTATGGTTACATCTAGTGCTAAGCCGTTTTTATCAACAGCACTAGCCTTTTTAATAATGTAACTTATCTTTTCACCTTTCCAAATCTTGTTTTCGTTGTCTTCAGAAATTGTGATTTTTGGAGCGGAAATGTTACCACTGCTCATTTTGTATGAAGTTGTTTGGTTGCTTACGCCTTCACCGCTATAGATGTATTCAAAACTAAATTCATCATTTTTTGGAGCAGTAAAGTATGTGTAATTACCATCAGTTGTAAATGGGTTTTCTAAAATGTTGCCGTCTGAGTCTTTAACAACAACTTTTAGTGTGTAACCAAAATAGTTTGTAACTACTGGATAGTTAATCTTAAATTGTTCACCTTTTTTAGCAACTCTTTTATTACCAAATGGTGAAGAAATACTAAAGCCATAGTTATCGGTTTTTACAGTAATTGTGGTTGTAGCATTTACTCTGCTTGTAACGCCATCTATAGTAATTTCTTCTACAGACTTAATTGTAAGTACGCCGTTATCTAAGAAATTTAAAATTCTGCCATCTTCAATTGTGTATCTAACACCGTCAGTTTCAATTTCAAAATTGTCGCTACCTGTCCATATAAGTTTTTCGCCAACTTTAACTTCTACTGATGTGTTTGGTTTTAATTCTGAATAGTTAGTGTTATCTACTCTTAAAAAATGTGAATTCTTTTCTACAATAACACCATCTGCAATTTTAAATGCGACATAGGTTGTGCCGTATGAATTACCTTTTGCTAGCACTGCAACGCACGCAACGCCTTCTTCTAGTTCAAAGCTAAAGCCACAAACGCCATTATTATACTTAACAGAACCAGGCATATATGGAGCCTTTCCGTCTTCATAAATCATAACGTAGTCCGCATCGCTATCAACAGTAGCAGTTATTTTATTGCCATCACGAACGATGTCTGCACCACTTGCTGAAATAGCCACAAAGTCAGTTTCGGTGTTGTTTGCAACAATAAAACCAATCTTTTTAACTCTTGTGTTTCCGTTATAGTCTACTGCAGTATAAATTAAAATGTATGCACCATCTTTAAGACCAGTTAGTTGTTCACCCATTGAAACAGCGGTTTTGGTGGTATAAGCACCGCCTAAAATTTCAACAGTAATTTTTGCACCACTTGTGGTGTTACCTTGGTCGTCTTTATCTACTGCACTTGCATTAGGAATTGTGTATTTGCCATCATAAGAAACAGATTGTGGATTATCTATAATAATACCAGATGGAGATGTGTTATCTTTAGTTTCGGTTCTTGCATAAATTTTGCCATCTACTGTTTTAGAACCAGAGAAAGACCTACCTTCGTCTTCATTAACGTGTTCAAATTGAACAAGGTATTGAATAGACAAGGTCATTTCTTTTTGAATTTTTTTGTTATAGTTATATTTAAAGGTTCTTTGCATTGGGTCGGCTGGTGAAACGTCAATTTTTTCAATACCAATGCCATCTACTAGACCATTTTCAGATGAAATTTGGTCGCTACCAGCTGGTGTGATATATAGTATTACGTTGCTTACAAGCTTACGCAAACCATCTAGGTCCATATTTGGTTGAGTAGAACCAATGCTAATTGCAGTAAGTGTTATGCTTGCAATATCAGCTGGAGTGGTTTCTTCTGTAATTACACAGTTTGTAATTTCACTAGGAAGCAAATCTTTTAAACCTACAGTAATCCATTCAAAACTAAATCTTTCGGTTCTTTCAATTTCTTTTGTAGCTTCTTCCCCATTTATGGTTGTAGAATATACAAACTTAATTCTGTGACCATCGGCACTCATTGTGCTTAGGTTATCTATGGTTCTTAAAATAAATCTTTCGGTAATTGTAGAAATATCAACCTTGGCTTCATTAGATGTGCCAAGTTCAAACTTTCCTGTTGCAAAGTTATAATACTTTTCTACAGTTGCATCATACACAGCAAGGTAAATTACAGCTGAAGTATCGGTTGAACCATCTTCTTTTCTAACGTATGCGTTATTAACGTTATAATACTTATACAAATAGATGTAATCTGCTTCGCCATAAATATCGGTTGTGTCTACAATAAGACCAGCATTTTCGGTGGTTTTGTCTGGGTCTTCAGTCGGCTTTGTTTCTGTTTTTGTAGAATCAGTATTAGAGGTTTCAATAGTAAACTCTATTGTTTCGTATTTATAAATGGTTATTGGGAAACCACCAGCACTAACAGTTTTGGTGTATTCAACATAATATGTACCTAAAACGTTTGGCTTATTTGTAAATCTCCATTTATTGTCTACACTAGACTTGTTCGCTTCCACCTCTTCGCCATATGGAGTATAAACTTTAATGTGAACATCGGTATCTTCGTTCCAGTCGTTATCTATTGGCATAGGAACTATTACAGTTGTCCCAGGTTTAACCGAATTGTTTAAGCTTCCATCTAGATTAATTTTGCCAGTGTTGTTATTGCTAACTGGGATATATATTGGGTCAGAATATATATAAATTCCAGAAGTAGTGTCTAACTTTTTAAACCTTAACATATATAGGCCTGGGTCTTTAAATTCTACACCACCAGAAATTTGCTTATAGCAACTTGTATCTTCGGCTCTTGGACCAGAAATAATTGCCTGAATATCACCGCCATCGGTATAATCTGGGCAGTAGTCTACAAAGTTTAATGTGTAATCGGTTGTAACATCATAAGTTTTGGTGTTTTTCTTAACTTGCAAAACAGATGAAGTTATAACTGCACTTGTAGCATTTGCTTTTGCATTAATAAGTATTGGCAAGCCACCTGCGAAAATCATAACTAGTGCAAGCATACTTGCTAAAATTTTGTTTTTGAATTTCATATTTGTAGTATTTCTCCTAGTAGAATAAATAATTTGTCTAATTCTTTTTTATTTTATATCATCTGACCTATATTTGTCAACTTTAATTTAGTTTAAAACGTGTTTTAAAGCGAAGCATTTACCCAAATTGGCGTAATTACTGCAACGCTAGAAATTATTGCAAAATACAAAAGTATCACGGTTCCAATTGCTTTTATGTTAAACACAATAGTAACGCCAGTTATTGCACCCACAATAATGCAACTAACATAACTAAGTATTACCCCTAAAATAATACCAACCACATACAAAATAAACGACTCTATAAACGATATAAGCCCAACTTGGTTAGCACTAGCCCCCATAATAAGATAATTTTTGTATCTTTTTTTGTTAACTAATTGATAATTCAAGGCAAAACACAAAACCGTTATAGCACCAATAATAATGCTTAAAATGTTAACAACTGCACACAACTTATATAAGGCGTTTTCGGTGTTTGCTGTGTAGTATCTTAAAAAGAAACTAAAACTTTCAATTTCCACAAAAGCCTGACCCGAAAAACTTAGCGATAACGATATAAACAAGGCTGGTATAATAACAGCAAGCCCAAGAAGTAAGCCACTAAAAACAAGACTCTTTTTATTTAAAAATGCGTTTTTAATTGAACACTTAAACACACTGCCCATCTTTAGTCTTCCTCCTTTTTCTTAGCCCTTGTGGTTCGTTTTCTTACAGTTTGGTTCTTTTTTTCTTTTTGTTGTTCTTCAATTACCCCACCGCTTATGTTTATAATTCTTTTAGCCACCTGAAGGTAACTTTGGTCATTACCACCAACTATAATAGTAACGCCTTCTCTATTTAGTGCAGAAAGTAATTTAATTATTTCGTTTTTCTTGGTTTCGTCCACCACTTTTGCTGGCTCATACAAAACTAGGGTTGTTGGCTCGTTTACTATTGCTCTTGCTAACATCACTTTGTTTTGTTGCCAGTCAGATAATTTGCTTACCCTTTCATTTTTAACGTTATCTAGCCCCATAATAGATATTGCTCTATTAAGTTTTGTTGTTGCTTCTTCTGGGTCAAGGTGACTAAACACAAGTGGCATAGACACATTTTCAGACACAGTTAAATTTTGGTCCAACTCCGAACCTAATAAAACACATCCAAACTTTTTACGCCTATTTTCCAAAACTTGGCTACCACTATGTTTGGTTAACTCTATCCCATCTATATAAATTTCACCCGTGTAATTAAACACAAGCCCACTAATAACCGATAAAAGAAGGTTAACTTCTTTAATGTTTTCACCCGTTATAACAACAAAGTCTTTTTCTCTAATTTCCAAACTAACATTGTTTAGATTTACGCCATTTTTTTTAGATTTTATTGTTAAATTTTTAATACTTTGCATAACTTTCTCCAACAGATTTAGTATACCACAACAAAAGGCGATTTGTGAATACAATTTTTGCTTTATTTTTGTGAAATTTTAGTTAACGCTTGACAATAAGTCTGCTAAGGACTATAATTTTAGTATAAATCGGTAAAGAAAAATTCTTTAAACTTTTTGTGGCGAAAAAAGTTAATCGAGGCAATAAAATGTTGCTCGCCTGCCCCTTTGGCGAAATAAAAGGAAAAAGTTGGGTGAATAATCACCAATAAGGGTGGAACCGCGGTAAAGATATTATCGTCCCTTGCTAGAAAGATAGTTTTCTAGTAAGGGGCGTTTTTATATTTAGGAGGTAATTTATGGAAAAATTAACTATGGACACCATTGTAAACCTATGTAAATCACGTGGGTTTGTGTTTCAAGGCAGTGAAATATATGGTGGCTTTGCCAACACTTGGGATTTTGGTCCAGTTGGCGTAGAACTTAAAAACAACATTAAAAGAGCTTGGTGGAAAAGATTTGTTCAAGAAGACCCAAACTCATACGGCGTAGACTGTGCAATTTTAATGAACCCAAAGACTTGGGAAGCAAGCGGTCACGTTCAAAACTTTGGCGACCCTAAAATGGATTGCAAAAACTGCAAAACCCGTCACCGAGCCGACACAATTATAGAAAACTACTCTAAAGGCACCGTTTCTGCTGAGGCTATGACCAACGAAGAAATGGAAAACTACATCCGTGAACACAATATAAAATGCCCAAACTGTGGCAAAGCAGATTGGACTCCAATAAGAAAGTTTAACCCAATGTTCACAACCAGCAGAGGCACAATTTGTGGCGAAACCGACACAGTTTACTTGCGTCCAGAAACCTGCCAAGGTGAATATGTAAACTTTTTAAATGTTCAACGAACAGCAAGAGCAAAGCTACCATTTTCTATTGCTCAAGTAGGTAAAAGTTTCAGAAACGAAATTACCCCAGGCAACTTCTTGTTTAGAACTGTAGAATTTGAACAAATGGAACTTCAAACCTTCTGCAACGATAAAGATAGTTTAAATATTTATGCAGAAAACAAAGAAAAAGCATTAAAGTTTGTTGAAGACTTAGGCTTAAGCGCTGATAAACTTCGTTTCCACGACCATGATAAACTTGCACACTATGCAAAATGTGCTTGCGATATTCAATACAACTTCCCTATTGGCTGGCAAGAATTAAATGGTATTCACCATCGTGGAACTTGGGACCTATCTCGTCATCAAGAATACTCAGGCAAAAATATGCAATACCTAGACCCATACACCAATGAAAAATTTACCCCAACCGTAATTGAATATTCAATTGGTGCCGATAGATTAACTCTAGCACTTTTATGTGAAGCCTACGAAGAACAAAAACTAGAAAACGATACTCGTGTGGTTATGCACTTTAACCCAGTTATTGCTCCATACAAGGTTGCAATTCTTCCTTTACAAAAGAACCTATCTGAAAAGGCAAAAGAAGTTTACAACACTTTATCTAAATACTTTATGTGCGACTACGACGAAGCAGGTTCAATTGGTAAAAGATACCGTCGTCAAGACGAAATTGGAACCCCTTGGTGCGTTACAATAGACTTCGATACTCTAGAAGACAACACTGTAACCATAAGAGACCGTGATACAATGGAACAAATCAGACTAAACATAAACGACCTACCATCATACATCCTTCCAAAAATTCAATTTTAATAATAAAAAAGTCATAAGTTATTTAGCTTATGACTTTTTAAATTAAACCACCCTAGCAAGACTCGCTAGGGTGGTTTAATATTATCTGTTATTTAATTTTTCAACTAGCAAGTTAACATCAACGCCGTGAACCATGCAAGCTTCTTCTAGTGTTTCGGCTCTACTGCAAGGGCAACCCAAGCAGTGCAAACCAAAACCCAATAAAATTGCTTCGGTATTTGGGTCAGTTGTTAAAACTTCTTCAATTGTATTAGTCTTTTTAAAAACTGTTTTCTTTTTCATAATTTTCTCCCTTTATTTTTTATCTTCTGCTTTTGCAGTCTTTTTATTCTTTTTTGCTTTTTGCTTATACTCAGTTAAGGCTTTAATTAGTGTATTCACTTCTTTTTCTATTGCCTGCTTTTTAACTGGGTTTGTTTCGGTTTCTGCTCTTGAAAGTAGCACTTCAACACAGTTAACAACTTCAACAAAATGAACCTCGTTTCTAATTTTAAAGTTACTATCTATATTTGTGTCTAACGCAATGTCATTATTTGGAGCAGACAACTTATTAGAAACTGGAGTAAGGTTCGTTTCCATCACATTTTCAGCCATCTTTGTGTTGTTTTCTTTGCCAAGCACACCCTTTTCAAATGGAGTTATGCTAGGCTTACCAACTCTAACTTCTGCCACATTTTTATTGTTTCTTCGCTTTCTGGCTTCTATTGATAATTGTTCTAAAGTTTCATTGGTATAAACATTGCTAATAAGCCCAATACTTCTAGAGTTTTCAGCAAATATAGACGACAAATCTACTCTTTCATTTAATACATCCACAAGGTCAAAAAAGTAATCGCAAGCAGTTCTGTATTCTTGGTTACGGATATTTGTGTAAATATAGTAGTTTATCATAAGCAAAGTTAGTGCTATAAGTGGCACAATAAAACTATCTGCAAGTAACCCAGTAGAAAGTGGAGCGTTTGTAGTTCCCGCACTGGTGTTCACACCAATAATTGCAATAGAAAATACCGACAAAACAAGCACAACAATACAAATTGCTGTTCGCATAAGCGATCTGTTTTGTTTTTGCAAACCACCCATAATTGGAGATTCTAAACAGTCTTGCTTTTTAAGGTAATCACCAGCATTGCCAGTTAGTTTAGTTTCGTATTGTTTCCAAGCAAAACGCATTTCAACTGGAAAGTTTTTCATAATTGCAATAAAAGCCGAATAGTTTTCTTTAGTTAAGGTGTTTTCTCGCAAATACTTTATCATAACTCGGCAGTTTCTAGAAAACCTAACCATAGAGTTACAGCATAAACTAATTACGCCCCAAACAACCATAAGTAAAAGTGCAGACATTCCAATTATAATTAATATGTTTTGGGTTAGCCCACTTGCAACAACTTTAAAAGCCGTTCTTAATAATTCAAATAGGTCCATATATTTCTCCATAATGTAATATTAAATTTATTGTATCACATTAAAAAAAAATTGTCTAATGAAATAACACACTAGACAAATTTTTATATTTACCCTTCTACCACAACATTAAGTTCGCCCGATACTTCTGGGTATAATTTTAATGCAACCTTATATGTTCCTAAAGTTTTAATTGGTTCGCTTAAAACAATTTTCTTTTTGTCTACATTGTAGCCAAGTTTAAGTAGTTCTTCGCTAATTTCTTTATTGGTTACCGAACCAAATAGGTTTCCATTTTTGCCTATAGTTGCTTTAACTGTAACAGTAACATTTTTTAACACTCTAGCTAGTTCAATTGCTTCGGCTTTTGCTTCTGCCTTTGCTCTGGCTTCGGCTTGCTTTTGAATGTTGTTTACATTCATATTTTCTGCAGTTGCTGGAATTGCAAGGTCTTGCTTAAATAAAAAGTTTTTAGCATAACCATCAGATACATTAACAACATCCCCAGCTCTGCCAACATTTTTAACCATTTTTTTCAAAATAACTTTCATATTATTTCTCCTCTTTGTTAATTTTAACAATATTAGTCAAATTTGTCAACCAAGCACCAAAACTAAATTGTCTAACTTGCATAATTTTTGACAATACTAACCCTAGGAGGTAAAAAATTATGGTAGATTTAAAATGTAAATGCACCACCTGCAAATTTAACTGCAACTGCAATTGCAAGGCAGACGAAATTACTGTTAGCCACAACACTGTTTGTTCTAGTTTCAAAAAAACCGACCCATCTGACGCTGAATACGCCGATGAGATCGCTCAACCACTAGTAAGACCAAACACATTTGTAAATTGCACTGCAAATTGTTTATTTTCTAAAGATGGAATGTGTATAGCAAATGGCATAACAGTTGGCGACCTAGACAACACAGCGACTTGTGAAACTTTTCTTGCCGACTAATTACCACTCACCGTTATCTCTAGAGAAACTTTTAACATCGTCATAGTAGTCATAATATTTTTGTTTTTCTAGCACTCTTTTTTGCTTTAAATCTTTTTTCTTCTTTTTATCTTTCTTTTCTTTTTCGGTTAGTTCTTTATCTTCTTTCATACCTTACCCTAAAAAATAACCCTTTTATTTGGACTTCAAATAAAAGGGTTTTATCTTTTGTTTTTCTTCTGTATTTCTTTTGTATTTTGTAAATTTGTCTTCTGTATTTCTTTTGTACTTCTTTAGTACAATTCAATTATACAATAAATTATAAAATTTGTCAAGAACCAAAATTATATTCTTTTATAATACCCCAACCTCTATAAATTTACTTGTTAGTAACTCTTTTAATTTTTGATGAAAACCAAAAAATTCTTCTAGGTCGGTTACTTCTTTTAGGTATTGTTTTCTTGTCTTTATTGGTATCTGAGTTTTAGTGGCTCTAATTAGTATATTTTTAGGCGTATGTTCAAACCCGACAAATTCAATTAGGTCTACATTATAGTTCATAGCCTTAAGTAAATTGCACCTAATTATATCGGTAAAATCAGATGAAACCCGTTCTTTTACTAGCCCATACCTTGTTATTATTGGTAACGCCTTACACTCTATTTGTTTATTAATTTCGTGCTGACAACAAGGCACCGAAAAAATCATCTTCACATTCCAATTTATTGCATTAAATAGTGCATAATCGGTGGCTATATCACAAGCGTGCAAGGTTATAATCATATCTACATCCATATTAGGTTTATATCCATTAATATCACCTAGCTCAAAACGCAATGAATTATAACCATATTTTCTTGCAGCATCGTTACACTTTTTTATTACATCTGCTTTAAGGTCTAACCCAACCATTGTTATATCTATCTTTTTTATAAACTTAAAATAATAGTAAACTACAAAGGTTAAATAAGATTTACCGCACCCAAAATCTATTATGTTAATTTTAGATAAATTATTGTTTTTCACATAGTCATCAATTAGTTCAATAAATCTGTTTATTTGCTTATATTTATCGAACATAGACTTAACAACTTTGCCTTCAGCGGTAAAAACTCCCATATCCACAAGTGGCTCAATAATTTCACCTTCAGTAAATATATAGTTTTTCGCCCTGTTGTTTTCTGTGGTTATAACTATATTTTTATTGTGTTTTTGCGTAGTATAAAATATTTTACCTGACTTAGAAATTTTAATCATAAACTCGGTATCGTCCGAAAACATATTAAATTGCTTAAAACTATCCCCGCACGAATAAAGGTATTCGCCAAGTTTATCGCACTCTAAATTTTTAGTGAACGATTGCTTCTCGGTGAAACAATTTACCATATATCTATTCACCTTGTTTTCAATTATTACCTTTTTATAGGTCGCCCCGCTTTTAGGGTTACTTA
>USNN01000021.1 GCA_900556185.1 uncultured Eubacteriales bacterium | reverse complement strand
GATTTCTCTTACCCTTGAGGTTTGAGAGATATGTTATTTCTTTTAGCTCTAAAACCCAACAACGGTTGAATTGGAGATGGCTGATGTTTGAGAGTTATGTTATTTCGGTTAACTCTAAAACACTTCGTCTTGTTCGGCACTTGTAAGACAAGTTTGAGAGTTATGTTATTTTTGTAAAAGTAAAAAATTAATAAATAAAAAGTTGTAAAAATATTATCATTAATATAAAAGGAGTGCTTATGAAAAAGGAATTGACCGACGCAGAGTACTGTCGGTTGCTTAAAATATATCTTTCTTGCACTAGGCGAAATTGGACGTTCCATGTCGACGAAAAGATAGATAGAATTATTACTAAAATCAGGTGCAATGAACGTGATGAGGTAATGTCTACTATTGAAGATTTAATTTATGAGTACTGCGAAGAAGACGAAATACTTGAAAAATTAGACGAACTTGAAAGGGCTAAAGTATGATAAAATTTGAAAAAGTTAAAAATTGCGATAAAGATATAAAGTTGCCAACAAGAGCCGATGTCGGAAGTGCAGGTTATGACTTTTATATTGTTGACGATATAACAATAAACCCAGGAGAAACGGTTATTGCTCATACTTATGTGAAAGCAAAGATGGACCTAGACGTGGTGCTTTTATTATATGTTAGAAGTTCTATTGGTTTAAAGCGTAGGCTAAGTTTGGCGAACGGAACGGGTGTTATAGATAGCACCTTTTACGGCAATCCAGATAATGATGGCAATATTGGCATTGCCTTATATAACTACGGAACCGAGCCACAGACTTTAAAGGCTGGCGAAAGAGTCGCTCAAGGTGTTTTTGTGAAGTATTATACAACGGTGGACGATAACACCACAAACACAGTGAGAACCAGCGGGTTTGGTAGTAGTGGTAAGTAATATAATTAGCAGTAATATTCTTACTGCTTTTTTTGTGTAAAAAATTCATCGGTTGGCATAAATTGTATTATCTAGGGTGGTTGCTTCAAGATTGGCTAAACTGTGTACGCCCATAGATAAATTATTTAGGTGTGATTAATGATAGTTCTTCCTTTGTATGATTTTTTGTCGGTTGTTGGCATTATGCTTGCAAGCCTTATGTGTCTAGTGATGGTTGGCAAAATTAATAGCAACAAAACACTATTAACTGTGTGCCTATACGTGTATCTCTGTTTGTTATTTGTGCTGGTGTGGTCGGATGTAAAAATTAATTTACACTCGGTAACAATAGGGTTTAAGTTTAACTATGCTAACACAAAACACGTAGACTACTCAATGGATAATCTAAAATTTATTGACGTGGTTATTAATTGCTTTATGCTTATACCTGTGGCGTTTGTGTATTCAGATTTAACTCATAACACAAATATTTTTGAAGTTTTTGGCAAAACATTGCTTTTAGGGCTAAGTATTTCTATTCTAATAGAGTTAAATCAGTATATTTTGCCTGTAGATAGGGCGGTGCAGTTGTCTGATGTGTATTTTAATGTGGTGTCGGTGATAATCGGGGAAACGGCAAATTTGGGCTTAAATCTAGTGTGGTGTAAATCGACTGTTAAAACTATTGAAAAAAATAATAGAGTGTGGTAAAATATATTTTGTGGAAAAGAATAAGGAAAAGTTAATAGCAGATAACAAAAAATCTTTTTATGATTATTTCATTCAAGATAAGTTTATGGCTGGAATAGTTTTGGAAGGGCAAGAGGTTAAAAGCGTGCGAAAGGGTGCGGTTAACCTAAAAGACAGTTACGTAACCATAAAAAATGGGGAGGTATGGTTGCTAGGAGCCCATATTTCTAAATACGACAAGGCGGACACACTAAAAAAGATAGACGAACGCCGAACCCGTAAGTTACTACTAAACAAAAATGAAATAGCCAAACTAGAAAAAGCTGTAAAGGTTAAGGGGCTTACCATTGTGCCAACAAAAATGGTTATGGTAGATAACCTTGTAAAACTTGAAATTGCCATTGCAAAAGGTAAAGAGTTACACAATAAAAAGGACGCAATTAAAGAAAGAGACATAAAAAGAGAAACCGACCGAGAACTTAAAAATTACAAGTAATTTTATGGGGACGATTTGGTTTTGACAGATAAAGGGTGTTTTAGGTGCACAGCATACCGAGAGGGCGACCTTGCGTTAGTGGTTACCAACAAATTAAACGCAAACGATTCTTATTCGTACGCATTAGCTGCTTAGTTTAAGTAGCGGTCTAACTTAAATTGCCTACTGGTTTTTGTTAGGCTTTAACTAAAGTAGGAAACCGTTAGCATTTCACCAGGTTAATGGGGATAATTGGTGATAGGTCAAATGAAAGTTTGTTAGTTAACTTATTTTGTTCCGAAATTTAAAAACTCACTAAGTATGTAGAACAGCCTAGGACTGTTATTTGGACGTGAGTTCGACTCTCACCGTCTCCACCAAGCAAATAAAAAGAGAAGTCAATAAGGCTTCTCTTTTTGTATTTATGATAATCTTAAACCTGTTGATTAAAGCAAAAAACAGTTAATGAGTATTGTTTTTTAGCGTTGCGTGCGGGACAATGTCTTTAATTTGACAATAAGTATATTTTATATTATTATGTTAATGAAAAAATAATTGTATTATGTATTCACGCAAAGGAGAAAATAAATGAGAGAAGTTGGAACGCAAAAGTTAGAAACGGAAAGGCTTGTTTTAAGAAGATTTAAACAAACTGATGCACAAGAATTGGTGGATGGTTTTATAAGTCAACATGAGTTTTTATATTACACAAATAAAAAGCCAATAAATTTAGAAGAAGAAAAGTTGTCGCTAAAGAATATTGATGAAAAATATAAGGATAAAAACTATTATAACTGGCTAATCACATTAAAAGACACCAATAAAATTATTGGTGCCGTAAATTTTCATGTAAATTTAAGAAACGATAGTGTTATGTTTAATTACGCTATAGATAATAGGTATACTGGCAATGGATATATGACAGAAGCCTTAAATTGTGTTAAAAAGTTTGCTTTTAATGATATGTGTGTGCATCGCTTTGAGGGTGGTTGTGCAGAAAAAAATATTGCGTCTAGGCGGGTTATGGAAAAGTGCGGGCTAGAAAAGGAAGGGGTTTTAAGAGATTATATTAAACTAGTAGACGGTTACCATAATATGATAATGTTTGCTAAAATAAATCAATAATATAAATGTCTGCTTTTTAATTCTTGCCGTCTTTAGTCTTCTTTTTTCGCAAAATATATAATGCGATTGCTGTGCCAGTTATAGCGGTAACACCACAAACGGATAATATTATATAAATTACACCATTATTATGTGGTGTTTTTTTATTGTTTGAAGTTGTGTCTGATGTTGAGTCTTGAGTGCCCGAGTTCGTTGAGCCATTATTATTTTGCAAGGTTATTGTGATTGATGTGTTTGTGTAATTGTCTTTATCTGCTCCAATATAAATGGCGGTTGCTTCGGTGATGTCTGCTAGCCGTAAATCGGGGTTTAGCCACACCCAATTTATTGGCAAAGGTATATCGTTAAGAGTGGTTGCAGACGCTGAAACGGATAGGGTGGTTGGAGGTTTCACTGGCACTTCTATTGGTAAAATTTTAAAGTTTATGCTTAGTGTGCCAAAATAGTTATTTATGCCAGAAACAATAATTACGCCAGTGCCAATATTAATGTTGCTCGAATATGAAATGGTATAGTCTACATTTTTAATTAAGGTTGTGTTTTGCGCAAATATTTCCACATCAGGGCAAATTTCGGAGCCTGTATAAGGCTTTGGTTCAATTGGATTGTGGCTGGCAGTAGATATATCTGTTTTTGTTTCGGGTTGAAGAACAGTATACGCCTTAATACGGCTTGCATAGTTTGCTTTATTCCAGCCACTTGCAGATTTGTATCTTGTGTTGTTGCTGGTGTTCAATGCATATAAAATATATGCACTGCCACCAGTTGTGCTAGATATGCTTACAACCACAGAATAGTAGGTGTTTTTATCTATTTTGGCCATATTATCTAGCGTAATTGTATGGTATCCGCTATATTCTAAGGTTCTTGTGCCAGTTGCGGATAAGGTGCCACTTTCGGGGTTGGCTGAATCTGTTAAATTTGTATATACTTTAACATTACAAATCAAGTTATTTCCATAGGTGGCGACATTTATTGCTTTAACATATTCGGTGTAACTAGCGTTCCCGTTCTTAGCCATAAACACATTTGCAACATTCTTAGAATTATTTTCGCTTCGCATTGGCTCATCGGTAACATTATCATAAAAATAGTTAAAATCGTAGTCGGTTTTAAGGGCATACTTAAACCCGCAAACATTACCAATAGAACTATCATAAGACAAATAAAAATAAGGGCAACTGTTATAACTATTTTTAATTATCCAGCCACCATTTTGGCTGGCGTTTTTGGGTAAAAAATTATCAGCGGGTATAGTGTCGTCCCAACCAATTATGGTTATTGCGTGTGAAATTCCATCTAGTGTTTCACCTTTGGTATTATAATACATGGTTTCACGGGCGTTATAATATGAACCCGTAACAGCACCATATTTAGCAATTGCCTTTTTAATTTCTTTTATTCTGTATTCGCCAGCAAGGTTAGAGTCTATCGTTTCGGCGTCCAATAATCTATATAGGCTGTTTTCGTAGGCGTCTGATTTTATTGGTGTATTAAAACTCGTTGGACCACACCACTGAGATAACATTAAAAAGGTGTTCGCTGGGCTACCTTTTTCATTCCACTTATCACTTTCATAAACCCCAATTGTATTATTTAGTGGGTCAGCATCTCTATTAAAAGTTCGGTAGGCTATTTGTGTCGGTGAAAATCTTAAGGTGTTACTTGTGTTAGAGTCTAGTTTATCTTTTAGTATTGATGTTTCAGAGGCACTGGCTGTTGCGTAAGCCCAGCAAATATTGGTGCTACCTTGGTCTAGTGGGGAGGTTACAATGTTTTGGTCTCGGCTGTTGTATTGTGGAGAACTTACTATTTCGTCTACGCTCGAGTTGGTGATGGTGCCCGCATTTACAACCTTTGAGTGCGTTGAAGTTGGTGTTAGTGGGGTAAATACAAGCGAAAATGATAAAACGGCGGCTATTAGAACTATTATTGTCTTTTGAATATTTATTTTTTTCATACTAAAATAATACCATAATATATTTTTGTTGGCAAATGTAATGTGCTTTAATTGGTGTTTATTGTGTTGTTAATACAACTAAGACGCAAAATAAAATTTAACAACTTTTTTCTATCTATTGAAATATTGTTACCATTTTGATAAAATAAGAGTATATAATGCAACAGAGCCAAAAGGAGACAAATATGTTGTTATTTGGTGATCCAATAGAAAGAAAGGCGTTTCAATCATTTGTAAATGATTATCATAGAATGGAGTCATTATTTGTTTTGATGCAAGTAAATTCAATAGATGTGGATGTTGCGTTTGATAGATATGAAAGATTGCGGCGGTCTGAAAGGGTAGTTAAGTTCTTGCAACAGAATGAAAGGCTAAAAAAGTTGTATGATATGACCTACACAAACCCATACGACCAAGGCGTCGGTCCTTGGGGCGAACACAAAGAAGATTATATGTTTATAATTTCTATAATGTTTAACCTTGGCATACGTAATATAGAGATAAATTATAACCCAAATAACTTTGTTAATTTACCTAAAGGCGTTGATACTTCGCTATACGAAATATACTTAAATTATTA
Organism: uncultured Eubacteriales bacterium; assembly: GCA_900556185.1. Classification (GTDB taxonomy): domain Bacteria; phylum Bacillota; class Clostridia; order Christensenellales; family UBA1242; genus UMGS1908. The sequence goes on along the minus strand of USNN01000021.1, from coordinate 7,130 downwards.
CAAAGATGAGTACAGAAGGCGTGTATTTGACCGCAATAATGCAACTCCAGAACTTGATGGATAAGCAACTCTACCACTAGTAGAGTTGCTTTTTTGGCGGTAGAAACAACAGATTGTCTTGTAGATGTCGAAGTTTGTAAATAGGGTTCAATTATCTAATTTGTTTAATATAATTAGTTTTGCAAAAGGGAAATAGTAAATGGAAAAATTTGCAAAACTTATTAGAATAATTACAGTTGCACCTATAATGGCTTTTTTGTTATGCACGTGCTTGCTTTTTAGTAATTTACAGGCTTTTAGCCACTTATACACCTACTTTTATTGCCTAGTTTTTTTATGTGTAGCGCCAGCATTGTCTTACCCAATAGAAAATAAATTCCATATATATAAACGCATACATAAAGATTTATCAGATAGGGAAGCTGAGCGGAAATTTGCAATAATTTTTTCGCTATTTTCGTATATTGCTTTAACTTTGCTAGTTTATATGTTAAATGAAAGTATTGTGGTCAAGACGATGGTTTTAACCTACTTGTTTTCAAGTTTGTTTATATTCATTTTTTCAATTATTGTAAATATAAACCCAAGTGGGCATATGTGCGGAGTGATGGGACCAATTGCCTTTTTAGGTTATTGGTGCTCGTGGTGGTTTTTGCTTTTATTACTTGTTTTGTTTGTAATCATTTGGAGTTCGTTAAAACTAAAAAGGCACACCGTATTCCAACTTGTTGTTGGGGCGGTAGTGCCTGTTGTAAGTTTTATTCTTACAATATTAATAACGCTGTAAGCCTTAAATTTAAAGGTGTAGGGCAGTTCGTGCTATGTGTGACGTAATACATAAAAGGGCGGTAAATAACCGCCCTTTATAATTTAGGTTAACACACCTGTTAGTGTGAACACAATGTTTTGCCCACCAATTAATGTTATGCTAGAACCATTAATTTGAGTTATAGTTAATAACTTAGAACCAGATAAGGTGTAGTCGCTAGAATCTAGCGTGGTTGGTGAACCGCCGTTAACGCTAGCCGTGATACTGCTTAAAACAAAATTGCTAGGAAGTTGGTCGGTGATGTTAGAAATTTCAGCACTGACCGTTCCGTTGTTTCTAACAGTTAGGTAGTAATTGAAGTTTTGATTGGGATTCACTGTTGTTACGCTAGCAGATTTAGATATAGACACCCCAGAACCCGATTGACGGGTGATTGTGCTACTAGTAGAACCTGTTATAGTAGAAGAAGATGTGTAGCCAATACCACGAACGGTATTTGTAATTGAATCTACATCTGATGGTAGGTTAAATATTACTTGTGCTCGGTAGGTAAGTGTCATTGTTTCACCAGGAGCAAGTTGTTGAAGCGTAAATGTTAGTGGGTTGGTTGCAACTGGCGTAACTGCGTATGTTTGCGAGCCCGTGTTTAATAGCCCTGTGCCTACTACGTAAGCTAGTCTGTTGCCACCGAGGTCGTCAATTATTCTAACTCCGCTTAAATAACTAGAGCTAGAGTTTGTGATTCTAACTGAATATGCTATTATTTCTCCAACCGAAAATGTTGATGGATTAGCGGTTTTTGTTAATGTTAATCCGCTATCTGTTTCTAAGATTATTGAGTTAATGTTGCTAGAGGCTGTGCTTTCATTACCAGATTGAGTGTAAGTGGTTGTTGCCTCGTTGTTTATTGTTACAGACATTTTGTCCTCCTTTAATTAGTCGTCTACTATATTGTATGGTTTGGGTGCCAATTTTGATAATATGGGAGTGCTATTTTGTTGAAAAAACCATTATTTTAAGTTATAATGGGTGTATGGAAAATAACGAATATAAAAATGTGATAATTCTAATTCCTTCATTACAACCAAATGAAAATCTTTTTAAGGTGGTTGTTGGGTTAAAGGAAAAGGAATTAAATAACATTGTGATTGTGGATGACGGTAGTGGTGTTGATTATGCCAATATTTTTGCTGAATTAAAAGAAAAGTTTGGGTGTCAGATAGTTACCCACGATGTAAATAAGGGTAAGGGCAGAGCCTTAAAAACTGGCTTTAGTTATATTTTGCAAAATTTCCCAGGCGTTAAGCTTGTGGTAACAATGGATTCGGATGGTCAACATACGCCAAATAGTGTTAAAAAATGTGTAGATGAAGCACTTTTAAAAGAATCTACAAACTTTGTTTTACTTGGTGTAAGAAGTTTTAACGACAAGTCTATTCCGTTTAGAAGCCGACTCGGTAACAAGTTTACAAGCAAGATGGTTAAGTGGTTTTGTGGCATTAATACGCCCGACACACAAACCGGCTTAAGAGTGTTTACAAAAAACGCAATTGAGTTACTTATTGATGTGGATGGCGAACGTTTTGAATATGAATTTAATAGTTTGCTTTGCTTGAAAGAAAAGGGAATAGATTTATATAATGTAGAAATTGAGACGGTTTATATTGATGAAAACAAGTCGTCGCATTTTAGACCAATTAAAGACTCATTAAGAATATATTCGTTGTTTTTGAAGTTTATATTTAGTTCAGTACTTTCATTTTTGTTGGATATTAGTTTGTATGCACTGTTTGTGTTGCTTACAAAAAATACTTCAACTTATTATGTTGCTATTAGCACAGTTCTTAGTAGGGTTGTATCGGCAAACTTTAATTTTGTTGTTAACAAAAAGAAAGTTTTTAAGTCAGATAGCTCAACATTAAAATCTATATTAAGCTATTATGGGCTAGCAATAGCAATAATGTGCTTATCGGCTTTAGGAACAAGCTTGTTTGTTGATGTATTAAAAATGAATGAAATACTTGCAAAAATTGTGGTAGATGTTGTTTTGTTTATTGCAAGTTTTACTATTCAAAGAGATTTTATCTTTAAAAATCGGAGAAAAGTTAAATGATTGCTATAAGCCTTTTATTATTTTTGTTATTGGTTGTTAATATTCATATTCGCTTTAAGTTATCGCTAGTACGGTCAAGTTTAGTGGCACCTTTGGCTATAATAATAATTCTATATATTGCTGGAATGGCGGGTAGTTTAAAAATTGGAGTTTATGTTTTAATAGGCGTAATAATTGCATTCACTATTTTAAACATTATTCAATTTAAACACTTTAGAGAGTCGTATTGTAAGATTGTTAAAAACCCAGTTTTATATACACTTGTAGGTTTTTTGGTGCTATCGGCTGTATTAAGCATTGGTAAAAGACCAATAGGGTGGGATGAATTTTCGCATTGGGCATTAATTGTAAAAAATATGAAGTTTTTTAATAACTTCGGCAATATGGTAAACACTAACACGATTTGTAATGGTTATCCGCCAGCAGTTGGGTTGTTTTTGTATTTTATCAGCTTCTTTGACGCTAGTTTTATGGAATCAAGCTTGTATACTGGCTTCTATATTCTTCAATTTTCAATAATGTTACAATTTGTTGGGTTTATAGAAGAAGGTTTTTCATTTAAGAAAGTTTTGGCGTTATTGGTAATATTTGTCACCCCGCTAGTTATTTTTGAGTGGGTATTTGTATTTTCATTATACATAGATGCGTATCTTGGTATGATGTTTGCTTGCGTACTATTTATATACTTTACTGAAAAAGATAGTAAAACCAAACTTGTTTTATTATCGCTAATCAGTTTTGTAATGGTTACATCTAAAGAATCTGGGTTAGGGCTAATTCTTTTAGCGTATTTAATTATGCTAGTCGATTGGCTAGTTGTAGAAAGAAAGGCAACTAATTATAAGTTCACAAAGCGTTCGATTTTCTATATTTTTCCAGCCTTAGCCGTATTTGTGGGAAAATTGAGTTGGAAATTATACCTAAAAATAAATAACATTCCAAAAGCGTGGGGTTCGGTGACTTTTAAAAATATAAAGCAATTATTTCACTTATCCGATTATCCAAGCCTAATTGAAGTAACTAAATCTTTTTGGAAGACCTTTTTATTAAGAGATTTCATATTTATATTAGCTCTAGTTGGTGCTATAGTGCTATTTATGTTGTTATTTAACAACAAGAAGGTAACCACAAGGTGTAAAACTCTGGTTATTTCACTAGTTTTAAGCGTAGTTATTTATGCAATTTCATTGTGGCTTTTGTATTTGTTTACATTCTCTGAAGTAGAATCGGTTGTTCTTGCTAGTTACCATAGGTATATGAATACAATCATACTGGGTGTATTGTTACTGCTTTTGGGGTTAGGGGCAATAAAATATTTAAATTTTAACTATAATTGTTCAAATATTGGAAAAATTGTTTTTAAAGTGGTTGTAGCTGTTTTAGGATGTGTGATGGCAGTTAGTTATTTATCTGTTTTTTTGTATAGGGTGGATGTCGCAAAGATTCAATATTCAGAGTTTGAAAAATTTGATGTGTTTTGCGATAATTTAGACTATGATACGGATAGAGTCTTATTCATTATGGGCAAAACGAAACACGAATGGCGTAAAGGTATAGAATATCATTACTACGCAACGCCAATCTTAACAAATAATTGGGGAAAAACCTATTATTTAGCAGATAAGCGTGATACCGATGCGGTTGAATACTCGGTTAGTGAGATGAAAAATTATATAAGTGGCTTTACTTATGTTTACTTTTCATGTTATGATGACTATTTTGTGCAAGATTATGGCGAATTGTTTTATGATACCGAAGGTGTTGGTGAGCAATACAAAATGTATAAAGTTGTTTATGAAGATGGAAATTTAAAACTTAAAGTTGTTGAATCGTTTTAAAATTGTATTGTAAGTCGATGTCAAATTAGGTATAATATATAAAAAGGAAGAAACAAGTGAAAAAGAAAAATTTAATTAATTTAATAATTACATCTGCGTTATTTTTGTGCTTTATAGTGTTTACGGTGCTTGTTAAGGTTGTGGACGTAAGTCCTATTGGTCCAGATGGCACTAGTGTTGGTTTTGCTAAAATGAATGGGGCAGTGGCTGAAAAGTTAGGAGTTAACTTATCGGTTTACACCATTAGTGATATTCTTGGCTTATGTGGAATGGCTGTAGCGCTTGTTTTTGCAACAATTGGAGTTTACCAACTAATTAAAAACAAGTCTATTAAAAAGGTTGATGTGGACCTACTTGTGCTTGCTGGATTGTATGTTGTAACGATATTATTCTATGCCTTTTTTGAAGTAGTGATTGTTAACTATAGACCAGTTATGTTAGACGGCGTATTATCAGCATCATACCCATCTTCACATACAATGCTTAGTGTAACAATTTGTGCAAGTGCTATAATTATGATACTCAATAAAATTAGAAATAAAAAAATATCTATCCCAGTATCGTGTGCGGTTGGCTTGCTTGGCGTTTCAATAATTGCAACAAGGCTAGTTTCTGGGGTTCATTGGTTAAGTGATATAATTGGTGCAATTATTTTAAGTGGGGCACTAGTTATGGCTTTTGTATGCGTATGCAGTTTTTTTAAAGATAAACAAGCAGTCCATGAAGTGGTAAATACACCAGAAGGAGAAAATGTAGGTTAATGAAGGAACTAAGTTTAAAAGAAGGCGAGTCGATAAAGATTAAAAATCCTTACAACTACGACATTAAAGTAACCAAAAAGAAGAACGAGTATAACGTTTCGGTAGATGGCGAAAATATCGGAAAGTTCGCTAGGCTTTTGGCTGGATTTATGAAAAGCGGTGAAACCAAGGACACAATTATTGTTGGCGTTAGTTTAGGAACAAGCAAAACGTATCGTGTTGGCGTAAAAGGTGTTGAACTAATTGACGAAACAAATAGGCTTCCAGAAGTTGCATCAACACTAAAAAAGATTGTGACTTTGAAAAATGAGCCAATGTTTAAAGACTTCACCTATCTTGGCACAAGCGATGGTTTTTCAATTTTTAAAGATAATATGGGAAAGTTTATTGCAGTTCCAACAAGTGTTAAACCTAAAAATGTCGACGACTATGAACGTTTTAATAGCTTTTGTGAATTATCTTGCAAGTATTATTTAAAAAATGGTGCAAGATTGTATACGGAAAAGATGAGGTTTTCGGATAGTGCAAACGTTTCGGCAATTTCTGGGGCTCTTGGCAATGTGATGGGCGCTGACTATAATTTTAGAAAGGCAGAAGCAAAACGACTAATAGATTACAACAAGGTAGAAAAAGCGTTTAAGTTAGAGTGCTTTAAAAAGTTATATAATATTTATGGTGAAGACCTATATTCAAGAGATAAAAAACTAAAGGTAAAAACCACAGTTAATGGTCAATTGTATGTAGACACTGCTGATGTTGAAAGGGTGTTAAAAGAAAAAGAAGAAGCCGAAAAATATAAGGACCTTAGAATTAAACTTGTGGATAAAGCAAAGGCGTTTATTGCGGGTGCGGTTGAAACTGCCGGGCTGAATGTTTACCCAGTTTACATTGGTTTTGGCGACGAATTAGACCAATATATGTATTACAATATGGACCTATATACACTAGAAGAATTTAACAAAAAATTTATCAAAAAGAATACTGCTGGCATCGTTTCTAAAAGAAAAACAATAGATAGCATAAAAGAAACTTTTGGTGAAGAAAAGTATACAGAACTAATGAATTGTGCAACATCTACAATTGCATCACTAGAAGATGATTTGGCTATTGACAAATTGTTTTAACTTTGGTAATATGTGCATTTCTTATTGTAAGTTCAATTTTAGTAAATAGTATCTTTTCGCTTTCAGTATTTAATTTGATTGTTTTGATAGTGCTAATCTTTAACAAAATACTTATAAACTATTTAAAAAATATTTGTGTATTTAAGTTAAATAAAAACTTAAATGAAAGTTTATCTACTGACTATATTAAAAAAATATTTTTCTTACCCTTTAAATATTTGTGTTTAAGAAAGGAAGGAGATTTAGTAAGCAGGTTTGATGATATAAGCATTATAAAAGAGAATATATCAGTAACGATAGTAGAATCTATAGTAAACTTTTTAATTATTGTAAGTACATCTATTATGCTTTATATTTTAAATAAGATGATATTTATGATAATACTTGTAATTACGTTATTTGTATTATTAATTGTTTATTTTCATAATAAAAAGATGTATCAAAATTTAGAGAGAACTATAGATAGTAATACTTCATTAACTGATATGGTGATAAGTTTTATATCTAATATTTGGACTATTAAAA
>USNN01000020.1 GCA_900556185.1 uncultured Eubacteriales bacterium | reverse complement strand
ACAGAAATCTATATAATAACTATATATCAAAATTTACGGCGAAAAATCAAACTAATAAATAAATTAATAAAAACATAAAGGGGTAGTAAATGCAAAACCAGTGCATGAGTTTAGGCTCAAGACGCCAAAAGGACGAACTAAATAAATTAATAAAAAAATCTAAAAAAGAAAATTTAACCATAGTTCAAGAATTAAGAGTGGTGCAACAAATATATGGGTATTTGCCACAAAGTGTAATAAATTATCTAGCAAAAGAACTAAATAAGCCAGCAAGCGAGATATATTCGGTGGCAACTTTTTACGCTGAGTTTTCGCTATCACCAAAGGGTAAGTATCCAATTTCGGTATGTTTAGGCACGGCTTGTTACGTTAACGGAGCAGAACAAATTTATAATAAAGTTTGCCAACTATTAAATATAACTGAGGGCGAATGTACGCAAGATGGAACGTTTTCAATAGATCAAACTAGGTGTATTGGTTGTTGCGGTCTTGCACCAGTTTTAACAATCGGCAAAGATGTTTATGGCAATGTTAAATTAAATGAAGTGGAAAACATACTAAATAAATATATGGAGAAACAAAAGTGATACATATAGAAGACTTAGAAAGAATAAAAACCGAAAGGCGTAATTTAAACAAGTTGCGTTTTTCTGAACCCGTAGAATTAAAACCAATGCAACAAACCGAAATTTTAATTTGTTCTAGCACTGGGTGTGAGTCTTGCGGGTCGAAAGGGGTGGTGGAAGCGTTAAACCAATCCATAAAAAAACACCACCTAGAAAAACTAGTTAAAGTAACCACAATTGGTTGCTTTGGTTTATGTGCCAAGGGGCCAATTGTAACTTTTGCACCAAGCGATATATTTTACACAAACGTAAAACCCGAAGATGCTGAAAGAATAATAACAGAACATATAATAGCTGGGAAGCTTCTTGAAGACAAAGTGCACATAAACGATGACGGCACAAAAGCCGAAACCATAAACAAGTTTGACTTTTATAACAAGCAAAAATTTATAACCCGAAAAAACTTGCGAAAAATATCTCCAGACAAAATATACGACTATATCTCAGTGGACGGCTATTTTAGTTTATATAAAGTGCTAAGTGGCTTAACAAAACTAGATGTTATTAATGAAGTAATAAAATCTGGGTTGCGTGGCAGAGGTGGGGCAGGCTTTCCAACGGGCAAAAAATGGCTAACTGCATATAATGAAGACTCAGAACAAAAATATGTTATATGTAATGGCGATGAAGGCGACCCAGGTGCTTTTATGGATAGAACCATATTAGAGAGTAACCCACATTCAATTATTGAAGGTATGGCAATAGCGGGCTACGCAATTGGCGCAAATAAAGGCGTTATTTATGTTAGAGCGGAATATAAACTAGCAGGTGAAAAATTAGAAAAAGCCGTATTTGACGCGAAACGAATTGGGGTTTTAGGAAAAAATATATTTGGACTTGGCTTTGATTTTGATATAGAAATATGTTACGGTGCTGGTGCGTTTGTGTGCGGTGAAGAAACTGCATTAATTGCATCAATAGAAGGTAAGCGGGGTGAACCAAATGTAAAGCCACCATATCCTGCGGTTTGCGGGTTATACAATAAGCCGACAATCATAAACAATGTGGAAACCTTGTCGACAATTCCGCTGATATTTGAAATGGGTGCCGAAAACTATAATAAAATAGGGACAGAGAAAAGCAAAGGCACTAAGATTTTCGCGTTAACTGGCAAAGTGAAAAATACGGGGCTTATAGAAACCCCTATAGGCACAACGCTAAGAACTATCGTTTTTGATATAGGCGGTGGCGTGCCAAATGGCAAAAAATTTAAAGCTATTCAAATTGGCGGACCAAGTGGCGGTTGTGTTCCAGAAAGCGGATTAGATACTCCAGTAGACTACGAAAGTTTAGCGAGCGTTGGTACCATGATGGGCAGTGGCGGAATGATTGTGGTAGACGAAGACACTTGTATGGTAGACTTCGCTAAATTTTTCTTAGAGTTTACTTGTGATGAATCGTGCGGTAAGTGCACTCCATGCAGAATAGGTAATAAAAGATTACTTGAAATTTTAACAAAAATTACCGATGGCGAAGGAACAATGGAAGACCTAGAAAAACTAGAAAACCTTGCATATCACATAAAGCAAACTTCGCTTTGTGGGCTTGGTCAAAGTGCACCAAACCCAGTGTTAAGCACACTAAAATATTTTAAAGACGAATATATAGAACATATAGAAAACAAAAAGTGCCGAGCGGGAGTTTGCAAAAAACTAATTAGTTATGAGATAACAGATAGGTGCATAGGTTGTGGAATTTGCAAGAAAAATTGCCCAGTATCTTGCATAACTGGCGAACAACGGTTGCATCACACAATAGATAAAGATAAATGCATTAAGTGTGGCTTGTGCCAGTTAAAATGCCCAATTAAAGCAATAGTTAAAAAGGTATAAATTTATGGAAATAATTATAGATGGAAAAAGGTGTAAAGCGAACAACGGCGAAACCATTATGGAAGTTGCAAAAAGGGAAGGAATATACATTCCTTCGGTTTGTCACCTAGATGGTTTTAAGCCAACAAGCAGTTGCAGAATATGCTTAGTTGAATTGGTTGGGCTTAAAAAACTGGTTACATCTTGCTCGTTTTTGGTTTATGATGGGCTAGAGGTGGTAACAAATAGCGAGGCTGTGCTAAACGCTCGGAAAACCAATATAGAATTAATGCTATCCAACCACGATTTCACTTGTGGTAAATGCGTTAAAGAAGGCGATTGCGAACTAGAAAAACTGGCAAAAGAATACAGGGTTAACCCAGTTAAATATAAAGGCGAAAAAACAATGACTAGGATAGATGATTCTAGCGATTGCATAATAAGAGATGATTCTAGGTGTATTTTGTGTAAGCGATGCGTAAGAGTATGTAAAGCCGACCAAAATGTTGGTGCCATTTGTGAAATTAATAGGGGTTTTGATACCCGTATCGGTTCGGCGTTTGACCTACCTATGAATAAGTCTACTTGCGTTGGATGTGGGCAGTGCGTTATGGTTTGCCCAACTGGAGCACTTCGTGAAAACCTTAGCATAGAAACCGCAAACAAACTACTAAATGATAAATCTGTTATAAAGGTGGTTGCCCCAGCACCAGCAGTAAGGGTGGCACTAACCAAAGAATTAAAGGTGGAAAACGCTGAAGCAATTTTACCAAGTTTATTAAAAGCACTTGGGTTTGATAAAGTCTACGACATTAGTTTTGGCGCTGATTTAACCATAATGGAAGAATCAAAAGAGTTTATTGCTGGGTTAAAATCTAAGAAAAACTTACCTTTATTCACCAGTTGTTGCCCAGCATGGATAAACTATCAGAAAGAATTTTACGATGAACTAAACAATAATGTGTCTTCGTGCAAATCGCCACTACTTATGCTTGGTAATGTTGTAAAAACTTATATGGCAGAAAAAGAAAATATAAACGCTAGTCAAATTAAAATGATTGGAATAATGCCATGCACTGCCAAAAAGGGCGAAATAAAAAACGAAGACAATGATGTTGATTTAGTTTTAACGGTTAGAGAACTATTGTATTTAATTAAGAAAAAGAAAATAGATGTAAACAAGCTTAAACCAACACCTTTTGATAACTTGCTAGGTGAAAGTAGTGGGGCGGGCGTAATATTTGGAACCACTGGTGGGGTTATGGAAGCAAGTTTACGAACAGTGGCAGATAAACTATCTAATAAAGAAATAAAAGAGATAGAATACAAACCTGTCCGTGGTTTGGTCGGTGTTAAAACAGCGTCTGTAGAAATTGCTGGCAAAGCAATAAATGTTGCAGTAGTTAGTGGGCTAAAATATGTTAGACCACTAATAGATAAAATTCATAAAAAGCAAATACACTTGCATTTTGTGGAAGTTATGGCGTGCGAAGGTGGGTGCATTAATGGTGGCGGTATGCCATATTCAACCACCCGTGAAAGCGATGTGGAACAAAGAATGAGAGATTTGTATAAATTAGATACTGCCAGACAGATTCGTAAAGCCCACGATAACCCAGAAATTAAAAAGTTTTACGACTGGCAGAATATAAACCCAAATAAAGCAAAGTTGCATAATAAATAAAAAATAAAAGACAGTTCAACGGAAAATTAAACTGTCTTTTTTATGTCTATTCAGCTTTGTTTATTTTATTCATTGCGTACTCGTCTGGATTGTAGTGGTAAAAATTAATTATTGCGTTATCGTAGGCGTTTTGAGCATCGCTATTCATTTTGGTTATTCGTTCTCGTTCTGGCAAGTTGTTATCTGGGTAAATTGGTTTTAATATTTGAACGATAACCTTTTTATGTTTAGATAAATTCTTCTTTTTAAAGCAAATTACTATTGGAATAATAGGAACATTATTCACACAAGCGTAATAAAATGCACCTTTTTTAAGTGGTCTAGATTGTTCATATTGTAGCCATAATGCTTGTTCTGGATAAAAATGCACAAAGCCACCTTTTTCCATAATAGAAGAAACATACTTGCCAAACTTTTTGGTTTCTGAAAATGTGTTGGTTAGTGGAATAAACCCACCAGCGTTAAGAGTTGCTCCAAAGAAGCCTTTTTTAAAGTTGTGTGGGGCACCTGTTATATAAAACTCACCAAAGTTCATGGCTTGCATATTCCACAAGCAATCTAAATAATGAACATGATTACTAATGGTGATGCCCGACTTTATGCCTTTTAGGTTTTCTTTGCCAACTACTTTAATGTTATAGCCAACAATGTTAACTAGTGGACCAATAAGTTTTAGCACGCCCTTGATTACAACTTTATATGCAGATTTAAAGATGTTTGTTTTCTTAATTTTGTCATAAGATATGGCATCGCTTGCACTGTTGTAGTTTATTGGGGTGGTGTAGGTGTCAAATTGTTCGTTTTGAGCAAGTTCATAAAGAAGGTTTGTGTAATCGTCTTTTGCAATAAACACTTCGTTACGATTGGTTTCAGCATCAATTAGTTTTGCAATTTCTTCGCCACCATTGTCGTTTTTATTTATTTTGTATGTGTTGTGCGCATACAGACTTAATTCGGTTGTGTCGCTAGTCCACTTTTCAATGGTTTCTTTAATTTTTTTAGGCTTATATATGGCTTTGCCCATACCCAAAGTGTCAACAAACAATTTTGTTGTCGCCTTTTCTATTGGGTGAGCGTAATAGTCTACAATTATTGGCGTATTCATAAAGACGGAGTCTAGTATTGCATTAGGGCCAGCCTTGGTTATGAACACATCGCTAGCTTTATAATACTCATAAATGTTTTTAGTAAATGGCAAAACTATTAAAGTTATATTTGGTTTAACCTTATTTTCTTTAATAAGTTTATTGTAGTGGTTTAATAGTTTTTCGTTTTTGCCGGCAAGCATAATTATAGTTAATGGCTTGTCGGTTTTAAGTAACTCATTTGTAACAGCCTTTGCTTTAGCGCAAGCATACACACCATCGGCAACAGTAACACAAAACTTGTCTTGTGGAATATTTAATTTGGTTCTATATTCTTCTTTTGTAAGGTTTGCGTCTAAAATATCTTTTCTTGCGCTGTAGTAAACTTGCTTTACCATGGCAGGATTAAATTTTCGTTTGCCAATTGCTTCAAAGTATGCGTTTTCGTTATTAACTAAAAACAAGTGTTCTCGGTTATCCCACCAATCGTGCACGTTGTTATCTGGGTTATAGGTAACAACTTTAACGTTTTTGTTAACTTTCTTTTTATATTCTAATGCGGCAAAAGTCATATAATAGTGTGTGCTAACAATAACATCAGGGTCATACTTTTTAAACACATTACAAGTCTTTTTAATTACCTTATTAAATAGGGTTCGATGGAAAAATCTCATAAATTTAACGCCGCCAAGTAGGCTCATTAAAAAGAATGCAATGTTACCAAAGCCATTAATACGGTTTGTATCTTTCGTCATTCTAATAATAAAGTTTTCAAACCGTTTTAAGTCTTTATCGTTGTCTTCATGCATAATATAGCTGTCAATAATTTCGTATTTATCGCCATAAAAATTTTTTAAGTTGTCTGATATGGATGTAATGCTAGTAATATGCCCCATACCAGATTCCATATAGGTTAATAGTATTTTCTTTTTCATTTGCTTCACCTAGGAAAATAATAACATAATTAAATTATTTTATCAACGGGAAATTGCATAAAAAGGCTTTTTTAACAAAAACATAAACCAGTAGCAGACGTATGAAAGGGCGATTATCAACAAACTGTAACCAATTGTTGAAAAAACGGTTTGCTCATGCACATACAGAAATGGGTAAGGTCCATGAACAACATTAATTACATTCAAAAATATTATTGTTGTTCCATATAAAAGGATGGGAAATAATGATATAAAACTGTCTTTTGGTTTAAGGTGAATATCGTTTTCAAAAACAATAAATGAAAAGCAATGAACAATTGGGCAAAGAAAATGGTGGTATAGCATAGAACCAAAAAACAGCATAATGCTTGTGGCAATACCGCCACTAAGTGGGGCAAGAATAGTTATTACTACTAAAAAGGTTATAAATAGCATACAGGCTGAAAACAGTTTTAAATACTTAAGCCAATTGGGTGCAAGTGAAAATTCTTGGTTAAAGGTCTTAATTTTATATACCGCATAAAATAGCGAAGAAAAAAGTGCAAGGATGTTACTAATATCAGTAAAATATTTAAGGACGCCAAATCCGCTTTCAGGAATGGTTAACGATAACGAATAAATCTCTAACAAAACAACAAACAAATTAATTATAATAACAACAATGTTTCTACTCTTTATATTCATACTATTATTATATCTAACTAAAAAATTTGATGATAAAATTATTTAATTGTTTTTTAACGAAAAAAAGTGAGAATTGTCAATTTAGTATAAAAATATTTATAAAAAAACTAGATTTAGCGGGCAACATATTATATACTTATGCTATGAAAATAATTATACAAAACGCCAATGTAACCTTAGGCAACAAAGAAATATTAGAAAACATTAATTTTGAAATAAATGATGGTGAAAAAATCGCAGTAATTGGAAGAAATGGCTGTGGTAAGTCTACTTTGCTTAGATTAATTATGGGCGAAATTGAGCCTGATTCTAGCGAGTCAAAAGAAGAAAAAATAAAAATAATAGGCAAGCCAACAATTGGCGAGTTAAAGCAAATATCTTTTAACGACGAAACAACAACCTTGCAAGACGAAATAAATAAAATATTCAAGCCAATTTTAAAACAAAAAGAAAAACTAGAATTATTGCAAAAAAAATTAGAAGAAGACCCAACCGAAAAGACTTTTGATGACTATGTTACAGCCGAGCATAACTATGATATTATGGGTGGTTATACATACCTAAAACAATATAACGAAGCATACAAAAAGTTTGGTTTTTCTAAAGAAGATGAAACTAAAAAAATAAGTGAGTTTTCGGGTGGTCAAAAAACAAGAATTGCACTAATTAAACTACTATTTTCAACTCCAGATGTATTAATTTTAGACGAACCAACTAACCACCTAGACCTAGATGCAATCAAGTGGCTAGAAGACTATTTAATTGCTTATAAGAAGGCTGTGGTAGTTGTTTCGCACGACCGAGCGTTTTTGGATAGAGTCGCAAAAATTGTATACGAAATAGAGAATAAAACGGCAACAAAATATATTGGTAACTATTCTGCGTTTTTAGAAACCAAGAAGAAACAACGAGAAGCACAGCAAGCCGAGTATGATAGATATACAAACGAAGTGAAAAGGCTAAATACCTTAGTAGATAGATTTAGATATAAAGCCACAAAAGCAAGTATGGCACAATCTAAAATTAAAGCAATAGAAAGAATGGAAAAGGTAGAAGCACCTACAAAAGAAGATACAAGTGCATTCCACTTTAAGTTAAAAGTAGACACACCAAGTGGGCTAGAAGTTATACGGTTTGAAAAATTAAAGTATGGCTATAATGGCGTTAGTCTTGGCGAATTATCGGCGAACCTTTATAAAGGCGATAAGGTGTTTATTGTTGGTGGCAATGGGCTCGGAAAATCTACCATATTAAAAACTGTTATGGGGTTTATTCCACCAATTGCAGGCAAAATTAAAATAGGAATGAATGTGAATATTGGTTATTTTGACCAACAAACAATAACAACAAGCGTTAAAAACGAAACAATTTTAGATAGTTACTTATCTGAATTTAGTGATTTATCAACAGAACAAGCACGAACAATCTTAGGTGCATTTTTGTTTACAGGTGAAGATGTGTTTAAAGAAATACCGGTTCTGTCTGGTGGAGAACGAGTACGGTTAGAACTTGCTAAAATATTTTCTAGAAAGCCAAACCTACTTATATTGGATGAACCAACAAACCATATGGACATTGCTGGCAAAATTGCACTTGAAAATATTTTAAAAGCATACGATGGCACACTTATTTGCGTTTCGCATGATAGGTATTTTATAAACCAATTAGCAACGGGTATTATAGAGTTAAAGCCAAATCAAGTTACTTATTTTAAAGATACCACCTATAGCGAGTATATAGAGAAAAAGATTAAAGCAGATAAACCAATAACGCTAGATTTTGCAATGGCTCCAGAAAAACCAGCAAAACAAAATAAGCCAAACGAATATAAGCAAAATAAAGAAAAAGCAAAGTTAATTGCAAAACTAGAAAGAGATATTGAAAAACACGAAAACATTATAAAAGAATTAAAATACCAATATTATAGCCCAGAAAATTGCAGTAATGCAGAACTACTTATGGAACTAGAGCAAAAAATTAAAACAAACGAAACCGAATTGGAAAAATTAATGGAAGAATGGATATTAGTTAAGGAATAGGTATGGATAGAATATATTATATTATTGGAAAGATTATAGAAAAGACACAAATAATAGAGTTAAACCTAGAAGAAGTGGTTAAGTATAGTGAAATTGTGGGGGAATATAACCGCAACAGAGATATGACTCTGCATGACTTGAAAATTGCTGAGGACTCTGCCGAATATTTGCGTGAAAAAATGGAGAGTATGACCCTTGGCGAAAGGATACATATAGTTTGTGCAACGAGATGTTTTTCAAAGTCAGAGGCAGATGAATTAAAGCAAGCGCTAGAAAAACGAAACTATTTTGTGCATGAATATTTTAAGTTGTTTATATACTCAAAAGATGATAAGGCTTTAATAGATGAAGAAGTAGACGCATTAAAAGCGTATTATGCTACACTAGTGACACTAAACAAAAAAATTGAGATATACAAACAGTCATTTATGAATGACTACGAAAAAATTAAAAAGGTTGTAAAATAATGGCAAGACAATTAGAAAGATATCAGGAAATAGAACGAAGCATTTTAACAACATATAGAAAAGATATATGGTCACCTTTTATTGTGGCAATAAAAAGATATAATTTAATACAAGCGGGCGATAAAATTGCTGTTTGCATATCGGGTGGCAAAGATAGTATGCTACTTGCAAAACTACTAGAACAACTCCAAAAAATAAGCGATGTGCCATTTGAACTTGTGTATATGTCTATGGACCCAGGCTATAACGAAGCAAATCGCAAAAAGATAGAAGACAACGCAAAACTATTAAATATTCCTATTCAATTTTTTAATTCGGATATATTTGAAGTTACTGCAAGAACCGAGAAAAACCCATGCTATTTGTGCGCAAGAATGAGAAGGGGCTTTTTATACAATAAAGCCAAGGAACTTGGTTGCAATAAGATTGCTTTAGGGCACCACAAGTCAGACGTTATTGAAACCACTTTAATGAGCATACTATATAGCGGTCAAATTCAAGGAATGTTACCACGAATTAAAAGCACAAACTTTGAAGGTATGGAACTAATAAGACCACTTTATTGCATTTTAGAAAGAGATATAATAAGATGGGTTAAAGCAAATAAACTAGAATTTATTCAATGTGCGTGCAGGTTAACCGAAGCGACCTCTGGTCAAGAAGAACACACTGTGTCTAGCAGGTTAAACACCAAAAGGTTAATTGAAAAACTATCTAAAGAAATTCCAGAACTAGAAGACCATATATTCCAAAGCACACATAATGTTCAACTAGATACAATAGTTGAATATAAAACCGATGGCGTAAGACATAGTTTTTTGGAGAAATTTGACAAAAATAATTAATTTTGTTTTGCGAGTGGGCTTAGTTTTGATATAATTTTACCACAAGGAGGAATTATGTCAGGCTGGGATAGTTATAATAAATCACGTGCTGTAAAAAAACAGCAAGAAACAAAAAGCGTAGACACTGATGTGTTAAGCAAAAGACAAAAAAGAAAAATAAAAACCAAAATAAAAAATTCTACAATACTTCTAATAGTAGCCATAACTTTAGTAATTGGTGTGGCTACTGGATTTTTATTGCAAAAATTTACAAGTTCATTTGTTATGAATAATTTTTATGTAAACGGAGTTGTGTCTGAAGAAAAGGATTATGTGTTTATAGACTTAACGCAAGTTAAAGAAAAACTAGAAAATACAAAAGCCTTAAGTGGCGACGATACACCTGTAACCATAACAGAAGTATCTAATTCGGTTAAACTAGAAGATGAAGGTGCAAGCCTTAAATTTTTCGGTATTAACAAAAATAAAGCAATAAAAACAAGAATATTGTACCGAGAAGATATTTCACACGATGTAGTAGAAGTTTCAAAAATAGACTTAAATGTGGCAGGCGTATATTATATAGAATATTCAACCACACACTTTTCTTATAAAAACGTAAAACTTATAAGAACAGTTGTTGTTACGGGGGTGGAAATAGATGGCTAGGCGAAGAAAACAAATAAATAAGGGTCTTGCAATTTTTCTATCGGTAGTGTGCTTTATTATAGGCACATTCGCAGGCGTATTCGGTAAAATTTATTTTGCACCAGATGATACATATATTATTCCAGAAACCGAAGTCGTTTCTAAGTCTACTTATAATTCGGGCGATATTAATGTAGAAACAATTAAAAGCCAAGAGTTATCCATTCACTTTTTGGAACTGGGGAATAAGTATACTGGAGATTGCACATTTATTAAGGTTGGCGACACAGAAATATTGATTGATGCTGGTAGTAGAGCAGATAGCGTAACACCAATTTATAATTACATTAGTCAATATATAACCGATGGAATACTAGAGTATGTTATAGTAACCCACGCTCACCAAGACCACTATGCAGGTTTTGCAACTGGGGCAAATACAGATAGTTTATTTGATAAACTAAATGTTCAAACAGTAATTAAGTTTGCAGGCACCAATCAAAAAGCTACATCAACTCTTTATGCTAACTTTAATAGGGAGTTGGCTGAAACTAAAAACAACCCAGATAAAAACACAAAAGTATATGATGCTCTTCAATGTATAAATAATGAAGATGGGGCAAGTAAAACATATAACCTTAGTGCATCGGTAGAACTGGAAATATTAGACCAAAAATATTATAGAGCAAAAGCAACAACTGAAAACAACTACTCCGTTTGCTGTATGATAAATCAAACCACAGGTGTAAGTGAAAAACATTACCTGTTTACAGGAGACTTGGAAGCAGATGGCGAAAAGAGTTTGGTTAGTTTAAATAGTTTGCCAGAAGTTGAATTATACAAAGCGGGGCATCACGGCTCTAAAACTTCGTCATCAGATAGTTTATTAAGCGTTGTTAAACCTAAAGTTGTTTGCGTGTGTGCATGTGCTGGTAGCACTGAATATACTACAAAAAATGAAAATACTTTCCCAACACAACAATTTATAGATAGGGTTTCGCTATACACCGACAATGTATTTGTAACTAGTTTATGCGTAGATTACAATAAAGGCGAGTTTACATCATTTAATGGAAATATAATAGTGGCATCAAATGGTGCAGACCTTGAAACAAATTTATACTTTAGTAATAATAGTAAAAAACTAAAAGATACCGATTGGTTTAAACAAAATAGAACAATTCCACAAAAATGGGTTGCATAGTTCAATATTTTATTTGCCTTAATTGTTTATTTACGCTAAAATATAAGTATAAAATAATTTAGGAGGAGATTATGGCAAAGAAAAGAAAATCTGCTAAAATGCCTAATTGGTTGGTTTTTGTTCCAGTATTACTTGCTGTTGTTGCAGTTGCAATGATGTTTTTAGTAACTGTTAAATATACAGGCAAATTGCTAGGAAGTGAAATTACCTACACAGGTTTTGAAACAATTTTTGGCTATAGCGAAAAAGTTGGTTCAACTTCAACTCAAATTTTAGGGTTTAGCTTTTTAGGTTTACTTACAGTATTGCTTCCACTTGTTGGTGCAGTTCTTGCAGTTTCTAAGAGCAAACTTTTAAAATTAATCGGTGCAGTGTTAAGCCTTGCTGGCACAGTATTATTCTTCTTAATGCCTAACTTTGTTGTATTTGCAGAAGGCGTAGAAACTATCTACAAAGCATACACAGCAAGTTTGGGTGTTGGTGCAATAATTGCTGGTGTTGTTAGTGCATTATCTACACTTGTAATCGGTTACGAATTAACAAAATAATTTAATGGGCTGGCGTTTGCCAGTCTTTTTTTATGCCTAATATTGACGAATACATCAATTTATGATATATTATAATAACAATAAAGGGGGATATATTATGGATAGTGTAAAATCGGGGCGTGTTTTAACACTCTATTCAGTTTGTAACAATGGGTTACTAAACAAATTTTTTTCTAGAGATGCAAGCGAGTATAAAAATAACGGGGAAACAGAAACCAATTTTAAAAATTTAGAAACAATACAGGTTATTTTAAAAATAATGGAAAATGCCGAATCGGATGCAGTGCCAGAATTATGTCAGGAATTGCATAATCGAATTGCAAGAGAACAACATATTCCAGAAACAAAGGTAAAGTTTGTAGATTTTAAAGATTATAGTTTGGATATAACATTGTTTGATTATGTAGACGCAGTCACTGGCGTTATATATTTAAATAGTATGATGGACTACTCTAATTGCCCACCAACCGAACTTGTTCAACGTCTAGTAGAAGCAACTTATGTATATGACCTTAATATGAAGGTAAAAAATCATATTTTTAATGTGGAAAAACTAAATGATCGTGAAAAATATCTAGTGTTCTCGGAGTTTCTAAAAATTTGTGCAATAAGCAACTTACAAGCAGATGGTAATGCAAAAACTGCAAAATATTTTAGCCAAAATGATAGTTACTCAGCCGAAAGAGTATATGCAAATGTTGGGTCGTATGAATGGTTAGAAAAAATATTCAAAAAATATAATTTAGACCGTTTTGAAGAATTTCAAGAGTTTTTCATCCAAAAATCTAATTATTATACATCTTTAATAGATAAAGATTTAGCTCCAAAAAGCAATGTTGATGAAAACGAAGAATATAACCCAGATGACGACTACTGCGAAGTTACAAACTTATCGGATGAAGAACTAGCAGAATTAGAAGAATATATAGACGACGAAGAAGAGTGTGAAGAAGATGAATTAAATGACGATGCTCCATACGAAGATTATTCACTTTTATATGACGCACTAGATTTTGATATGCACCTATTAAATATGTTAGAATTGTCTAGATTAAATAGAGCGACCAAAAATGCGATGGCAGAATTATTCTTAGACGAATTAGATAAATCTGCAAAAGGGTTTTATGGTTATTTTGATTACGACCTTAAAAAATCTTTTAAAGAAAGATATTATGATTACAAAGAAGATATTAAAACTCTAGCCGATTACGATAATAATAACGCTGAAGACGAAGAAAGCGAAAAAGAATAATGAATTAAACTCCTTATAAATGGCAATAATAAGCTATTATAAGGAGTATTTTTTATGGAAAA
>USNN01000019.1 GCA_900556185.1 uncultured Eubacteriales bacterium | reverse complement strand
AAGATATTGAAAAACGAGATATAGATAGAATTATTTGTTTAGGCGATACAATTTCTAAGGGTCCTAGTGGGCATGAGTGCGTTAGTATTGTTAAAAGCAATGTAGATGCTTCAGTTAAAGGCAATTGTGACGAACTATATACCAAATCTTTAGACGAAATAGCAGAAGCAGGGCTAAAGGTGGACTATGACTACTATTATTGGGTACAAAAGCAACTTAGTTTAGATGATATTAATTATTTAAGAAACTTGCCTATGTGTTGTGAGTTCACTTTGTCGGGGAGATTGGTTAGGTGTTTTCACTCAAGCCCTGAATGTGTAGATGGTAAAATTGTTTGCTTTGATAACTACTTAGAAAAAGAAAAACTATTTCATCCAACGCAGTTCACCACAAATAAAAAGGCAGACGTGGTGGTTTATGGGCATACACACAATATGTCTTACGAGAAAATGTTTGGGCGAGTTTTAATTAACGCTGGTAGTGTGGGTAATGCACTAAATCTAGTTGAGCACGATAACTTTAACTCAGAAAGTATGGGCAAAATGACAATGGCTGAATATATTATTTTATCTGGCGAAGAAAGTTCTGGGTTTGGAGAAATTAATGTTGAGTTTATTAGTGTTCCATATAATAAAGACGAGATTATTGCAAAAGTAACCAATAAAGAAACGAAAGAAGTATATGAAAACGAAATTAGGTTTGGTAAATATAGAAACCCTAACAGAATACAATCATTATTAACTAAATAAACAAAAGTAGGCACATTGATTTTGTGCTTGCTTTTTTATTTGTTTGAATTAAAAGTGAGATAATAGCAAAAATATTTATGACACTAAAATTTGAAAATTTAGTTGTAGTACCCTATACTTGCGGTTGGGAGAGAAAAATTATGATGATTATTTTTTATAAGTCTGTTATGTGGCTAATGCAGGTATTGGCAAAACTATTGAATATGTTTATAAAGTTGCCGTCTGGCGTGAAACTTTTAAAAAATGTAAAATATGGAGAACTATATAAGCAAAAATTTGATATTTACTATAACCACAAAAGGAAAGTGAAGTCAATTATGTTTTTTGTTCACGGAGGTGGCTTTATAAGTGGTGATAAATTGTTTTATAAAGGATTTTGTGGTAAATTATCTAGCATGGGGTATATGGTAATAAATATTAACTACACACTGGCACCAAAATCTGATTCATGTAAGATGGTGAAGGATGTAGTATGTGCCGTAGAAAAAAGCATAGATACAATAAAACCCAAAAAATTTTGCAAAAAAATAATATTTGCTGGCGATTCTGCAGGCACAATGATTGTTTTTAAAGCTTACGAAAAATTAAAATCAAGCGGGAAATTATTATTTTATAAAACGGGACTTGTTGGGTTTTATGGGGTGTATAACCTAGAATGGTTTAATGAAAGTTTGTTTCCGTATAAAGACTTATTCATAACAAGCATAGACACGGATATAAAATTCGACAACTGCTTGGCGTTAACTAAAAAATCGGACGGCGAACCGATACTACTTGTTAGTGGTGAAGTAGATAAACTCCACAAAAACCAAACTATTCCAATTATTAATGAATATACAAAACTTGGGTATAATGTTAACTCTTTCATTTTAGATAAAAGTTTTAGTTCTGGGTTCCATGGCTTTTTAGCGT
The DNA here is from genome assembly GCA_900556185.1 of uncultured Eubacteriales bacterium. Classification (GTDB taxonomy): domain Bacteria; phylum Bacillota; class Clostridia; order Christensenellales; family UBA1242; genus UMGS1908. The sequence continues at coordinate 12,659 of USNN01000019.1, read as the reverse complement.
ATAGAAACAATAAAGCTACAAAACTAATGCCAGAAATTGTTGATAAGTTCATAGAAACTAGTGTATAATATTTTCATAAAAAACTTAGGAGATAAAAATGGCAATAAGCATTTGTTTGTGTATAATACTGGCGATTGTAACCTTAGACCAGTTTTCTAAGATATGTTTGATGGAAACCAGTTTTACACTAATTAAAAACTTTATAATTATAGAGCCAAGATATAATGATGGTGCGGCATTTTCTAGTTTTAGTGGGGCAAGGTATTTCTTTTTAGGGTTTACCATTATTGCACTTGTTGTTATGTTTTATTTTTTATTTTCTGGAAAATGGAGCAAGTCCTTGTTTTTTAGACTAACTCTTTCTATAATGATAGGCGGAGTTATCGGAAACTTTTTAGATAGGCTAATTCTTGGTCCTGTGCGAGATTTTATTTATTTGCCTACTTTTAAGTTTGTTTGTAATATAGCAGATATTGCAATAACAGTTGCTTGTGTTATGTTTGTAATATATCTGTTTTTTATTAGAGATAAAGAAGAAACTCAAAAGAAAATTGAAAAAATTAAGGAACTGTAATGAAAGAAGTTTTGTATGTAGAACCGAAAGACGACCACAAAAGATTAGATATTTTTATAAGTGAAAAAATAGAAGATGTAACAAGGTCGCAGGTAAAGCAGTCGGTAGATAAAGAATTAACAACCGTAAATGGAAAGGTTGAAAAGGCGGGAAAGGTGTTGCGTACGGGTGATGAAGTAGTGTTTACAAGTGTTGAATACGAAACCAGTGTGGAACCTGAAAATATTCCTATAGATATAGTTTATGAAGATGACCAGATTGCGGTTATTAATAAACCTCAGGGAATGACGGTGCACCCGGCAGTTGGCAATTATTCAGGCACGCTTGTTAACGCACTTTTATATCACTTTAAAAATATTAGCGATATTGGTGGCGATATAAGACCAGGGATTGTGCACCGAATAGATAAAGACACTAGTGGCTTACTAGTTATTGCAAAAACTAATAAAGCACATTTGTCTTTGGCAAAGCAAATAGCCAATAAAACCTGCAAAAGGACGTATCTCGCTTTAGTAGAAGGGGTAATAAAGGAAGACTCGGGAACCATAGATAAGCCAATAGGCCGTGACCCGAAAGATAGAAAAAAGATGGCTGTTGTGTTTGATGGCAGACCTGCAGTTACGCACTACAAAGTGTTAAAAAGGTTTGATGATGCCACCTATGTAGAATTTAACTTAGAAACTGGGCGAACACATCAAATTAGAGTGCACACCAAGTCTATAGGTCACCCTATAATTGGCGACAAAACATATGGCTATAAAAACCAGCGGTTTAATTTGAATGGGCAATTGTTGCACGCATACAAATTAAAACTTGTGCATCCAACTACCAAAAAGGTAATGGAATTTTGTGCACCAATACCCGATTATTTTGCAAAAATATTAAAAATATTTGAATTATAATTCTAACTAAAACTAGACAAAGCCAATTAGGTATGATATAATTTGTAACGATAAACTTTCAACAATAAAGATTTATTTGGGAGAAAACAAAATGAATAATTACGACCAAGATAAAACTGTTCAAACCTGCGTGATGATAACCTTTTCATTAGGGGTTGTTGCGGTTTTAGTCTATATGTTGACTGGAAGTGTCTTTGCTGTGTATTCTGGGCTTGGTATATACGCATTTTCATTTTTGCTTTTAAGTTTATTCGCTATCCGAAAACTATTTATAGTTGCTTCTTATAAAGAACGACTAAGTAGGTTCGAGGCTGGTGTAGATTTAACCGAAAGTGATAAAGAAATATATAACCAGAAAAAAGAAGTTGCTATGAAGCAAATTAAAAAGATACAATGCAAAGAAACAATAAAAGCAATAGTTGCAGGCGCAGTAGCCATTTTTGCAGTTGTTGTGTTAGTACTTTTTTAAAATAAATTAAGGAGAATCAATAAAAATGAAGTACAATTTAAGTGAAAAGAAAAATGATGAATTAACAATCACCATTGAAATTAGTGCAAAGGAAGGGGCTGGAGATGTTGAAGAAGCCTATCAAAAAAACAAAAACAAGTTTAAGGTAGAAGGCTTTAGAGCTGGTAAAGTTCCACAAGCTATGATTGAAAAGATGTATGGAAAAGAAATTTTCTATGAAGATGCTTTTAATGATAGTTTCCCAAAATACTACACACAAGTATTAAAGAAAGAAAAACAACTTGCTCCAGTAGATTATCCAGATGTTGGTGTTACAAAAATGAGCGACAAAGGTGTTACTTTTGAAGCAAAGATTGTAGTACTACCAGAATTTGAAGTTAAAAACTACAAAGGCATTAAAGTTGAAAAGGGTAAAGTAGAAGTTAAGAAAAAAGACATTAAAGCAGAACTAGAACACATGAGAGAACATCATGCAAGATTTATTGATGTTACCGATAGACCAGTTAAAGATGGTGACCTTATAAACCTAAATTACTCTGGTTCAATTGATGGCAAAAAGTTTGAAGGTGGCACAGCTGAAGACCAAGAATTAACAATTGGTTCGGGTATGTTTATTCCAGGATTTGAAGAACAAATGGTAGGAATGAACATTGGTGAAGAAAAAGACATTGTTGTTAAGTTCCCAGAAAACTATGGTGCTAAAGAACTAGCTGGCAAAGATGCTACATTTGCTGTTAAGGTTCTAGAAATCAGAGAAAAGCAACTTCCAGAACTAAACGACGAATTTGCAAAAGACACAACCGAATTTGAAAGTTTAAACGCATTGCAACTATCTATCGAAGAAAAACTTTCTAAAGAAGTTAGCGAAAGAGTAGAAAGAGAAGCTGAAGACAAACTAATTGAAAAGATTGTTGAAGGCGTAGACTTAACTGTTCCAGAAAAAATGGTAGACAAGCAAGTTGAATATTATGTAGATGACCTTGCTCACAAACTATCACACCAAGGTTTAACCAAAGAAGGTTATTTTGCATACATCGGCAAAACCGAAGAACAATTCAAAAAAGAAAAGAGAGCTGACGCAAGACGTTCTATTAAAGCAAGCCTAGTTTTAGAAAAAATTGTTGAACTAGAAAAAATTAAGGTTACTGAAAAAGACCTAGACGAAAAATATGAACAAATTGCAAAAATGTACAATATGACAGCAGACAAAGCTAAAGAATTATTGGCTGCTCAACATGCTGAAAGCTCAGTAGAACAAGAAATATTAACAGAAAAAGTTATTGCAAGATTAAAGGAATTAAACGAAATTGCATAACTTCGTCTAAAATAATCAAAATACGAAATAATAGTATAGAGGTAATTTAATGAACGAAAAAAGCGTTTTGGTCCCAATGGTTATCGAACAGACTAATCGTGGGGAACGATCATATGATATTTATTCAAGACTATTAGAAGATAGAATCGTGTTTATTTCAGATGAGATAACCGACCAAACTGCAAACTTAATTATTGCACAATTAATTTATCTAGAAGGCAAAGACCCAGATAAAGATATTATGATGTATATAAACTCTCCAGGCGGAAGTGTTTCAGCTGGGCTTGCTATATATGACACAATGAATTATATAAAATGTGATGTTAACACTATTTGTGTTGGCATGGCCGCAAGTATGGCAGCAGTTTTATTGTCTAGTGGTGCAAAAGGCAAAAGATTCGCATTACCTAATAGTGAAATTATGATTCATCAACCATTAGGTGGCGCTCAAGGGCAAGCGAGTGATATTGCTATTCATGCTGAGCATATATTGAAAACCAAGAAAAAACTTAATAAGATTTTGGCTGGTAACACCAATCAACCACTAGAAGTTATTGAAAAGGATACGGATAGAGATAACTTTTTGAGTGCTAGCGAAGCAAAATCTTACGGTTTGGTAGATAAGATTTTTGATAAAAGATAACTGGAGATTTTTATGAGTGAAAAAAAAGAGCCTTGTTGCTCATTCTGCGGAAGAAGCAAAGCCGACGTTGGTAGGCTATTATCTAACGCAGAAGGTAATACGTTTATCTGTGATTCGTGCATAGAAACTTGCTTAGAGATTTCTAACATTGCAAAGGACTCAGAAAAGAAAGAAGATAAAGTTGAACTATTAACCCCAATGCAAATTAAAGCCGAACTAGATAAATGCGTAGTGGGTCAAGAAGACGCCAAAAAAGTGTTAAGCGTTGCGGTGTATAACCACTATAAAAGGCTACAATTTAACTTTAGTAAAAACAGTAAAAAAGAATCAGAAGTAGATTTAGAAAAAAGTAATATATTGATGCTAGGTCCAACAGGTTGTGGTAAAACACTACTAGCTAAGACCTTAGCAAAAATATTAAAAGTGCCATTTGCTACAGCAGATGCAACCACACTAACAGAGGCTGGTTATGTTGGTGAAGATGTAGAAAACATTTTGCTTAAACTTTTGCAAAGTGCTGAGTTTGATATCAAAAAAGCAGAACGTGGTATTGTTTATATAGACGAAATAGACAAAATCGCTCGAAAGAGCGAAAATATGAGCATCACCCGTGATGTAAGTGGCGAAGGTGTTCAACAATCGTTACTTAAAATATTAGAAGGCACAATTGCAAACGTTCCACCACAAGGTGGCAGAAAACACCCTAACCAAGAATGTATTCAAATAGACACCACAAACATTTTATTTATTTGCGGTGGTGCGTTTGTAGGATTAGACAAAATTATTGAAAAGCGAATTAATAATGCTGGGCTTGGTTTTGGTGGAATTGTTAAAACAAAACAAGAAATAGCTGAAAGTGAATTATTAAAGCAATGCGACCCACACGACTTAATAAAATATGGCTTAATTCCAGAATTTATTGGGCGTATCCCAGTGGTTGTTAGTTTAACAGAATTAAACGAACAAGCATTAATAAGTATATTAACAGAACCTAAAAACTCGCTAGTTAAGCAATATAAAGAAATGTTTAAGCTTGACAATATAGACTTAGAGTTTGATGAATCGGCAGTTAGGTATTTTGCTAAAAAGGCAATAGAACTAAACACTGGTGCAAGAGGTCTTAGAAGCATAATGGAAAACACAATGCTTCCATTAATGTATTCAGCACCAAGCGATAAAAAGATTGCAAAAATTATAGTAAGTGCCGAAAATGGGGAAATAATCACCATTATAAAAGAAAAGGTTCAACAATCTTACGATGGAGAAATAAATGAAGATAAAAAGTGTAACGTTTCTTAAAAGTGCCACAAAACCCGAAGACTTTAATGGATTACCAGAAATTGCCTTCGTTGGTCGTAGTAATGTGGGGAAAAGTTCACTAATAAATTATTTAACCAACACAAAAATTGCCAATAGTTCTAAAACTCCGGGAAGGACACGGCTTATTAATTATTTTGATATTAATAAGGGTGAATTACTATTTGTAGACTTACCAGGTTATGGTTTTTCACTTGCTGGCAACAATGTAACCAAAAGTTGGGGTGAAATGATAGAAGGATATTTAGAGAACTCTAAGGGTTTAAAAAATATCCTCTTTTTGCTTGATATAAGGCTAAAGCCATCTAATGATGATTTAATGATGATGAACTATATGGTTTTTCACAATATTCCATTTACAATTGTTGCAACAAAAGCAGATAAACTTAGCAAGGCGCAAGCAAATAGGGCTAAGCAACTTATTGCAACAACACTAAAAGTGGGCATAGATAATATATATTTAGTTTCTAGTGAAAAACGAATTGGTGGAGAAGAACTTTTAGCAAGGCTAGACCAATTTATGTAAGGAGAAATATGAAGGTATACGCAATTTCAGATTTGCATTTATCTTTTTCAACAAACAAGCCAATGAATGTGTTTGGTGAAAAGTGGGATAATTACGAAGAAAAGATGAGAACTAATGTAAATAATATTGTTTCTAGTGAAGATATACTTTTAATTGGTGGCGATTTAAGTTGGGCAATGACAATGGCTGAAACTGATGAAGATTTTAAATATATTGGGTCACTAGCAGGCAAGAAGGTGGTAATTAGAGGAAACCACGATTATTGGTGGAAAAGTATATCTAATGTTAGAGAAAAATTTTCAGAATATAATGTTCTTGCGTTGCAAAATGATGCAGTTAAAATTGGTAACGTTATAATTGCCGGAACTCGGGGTTGGGTAGTGCCAGAACACGGAAAGGGTCAAAGTGAGCAAGATAAAAAGATTTACGATAGAGAACTAATTAGGCTAGAAATGGCACTTCAATCTGCTCGTGGCAAATATGAAGATGGGGATACAATTATTGCACTAGTGCATTACCCACCATTTAATAGCACCATAGACCATAACGAAGTTATGGACCTACTTGAAAAATATGGCGTTAATATTTGTGTTTATGGGCATCTTCATGGAAAGACAAAATATACAACAACAGAACTGGTGGTAAATGGTGTAAAATATATGTTAACAAGTGCAGATAAGGTTGGGTTTAGTCCTAAACTTATTGCAGAAATTTAGAAAAAGAAATCAATAGAAGTGGTTAAACCCACGTATCTATTGATTTTTTTGTTTTATAAAAATAACAAAAATTTTTTAAAAGTGGTCAAAAGTGGTTGGAGTTTTAAAATAAGTGGTGTATAATAAAGCCAAGTACAAGAAAAAGGAGACAGGTGCCGGTATGCTAATTGGAACATATTATCACCAATTAGACCAGAAAAATCGTTTTAGATTGCCAGCAAAATTAAAGGCAAACTTGGGCGATAATTTGGTATTGAGTATTGGTTCTGCGGGTGCACTGGAACTGTTTTCGGCTGAAACTTTGGATACAAAAGTCTTAAATAAAATGGATGAAATTTCTTTATTTGATGAGCCTGCACAAAAATCTTTAAGAATACTTTTATCATCGGCTCACGAACTAGAAGAAGATAACCAAGGTAGATTTTTGCTTCCATCTAGTTTAAAGCAATATGCTTGTATTGAAAAAAATATTGTAATTATTGGTGTTGGAAGCCGAGTTGAAATTTGGGCTGAAGAAAAGTGGAAAGAATACACAAAAGACCTAGATACCACCAAAGAATTGGAGACATTAAAGAATTATGGAGTGTAAGGCGGGTAGCGATTATCATATCCCAGTTTTGTATAGAGAAGTTATAGACGGGCTTAACATTCGTCCTAATACTTTAGTTGTAGACGGAACGCTTGGCGGTGGTGGGCATACTGAACTAATCTTAAAACAAAACAGAACGGTTAAAGTTCTGGGCGTGGATAGGGATATGGAAGCAATTAATTTTGCCACTAAAAAAATAAACTCAAAACGGCTAACAACAGTTCATTCTAACTATCGAGAGATAATTAATATTCTAAATGAAAAGAACTTAAAAGCCGATGGTGTATTACTAGACCTTGGCGTAAGTTCCCATCAAATAGACGATAGTGCAAGGGGTTTTAGTTTTAGGTTTGATGCACCATTGGATATGAGAATGGACACATCAGATAGTTTAACAGCCGAAGATGTTGTCAATAATTATTCCGAAGAAAACTTGGTTAAAATATTCAGTGAATATGGCGAAGAAAAGTTTTCAAAAAGAATTGCATCGGCAATAGTAAAAGCAAGACCAATAAATACAACATTTGAATTAAAAAGTGTAATAGAATCTGTAGTAAACAAAATAAAAAAACAAGAAACATTAAGTTCGGTTCAAAGAGTATTCCAAGCAATACGAATTGAAGTTAACGGCGAGTTGGATGGGTTATACGAATTTTTTGTAAGGCTACCTGAAGTATTAAATAAGGGTGCAAGAATTGCAATAATTTCATTCCATTCATTAGAAGACAGAATAGTTAAAAGAGCGTTTAATGAACTTTGCACCGATTGCATTTGCCCACCTAAATTTCCAGTGTGCGTGTGCAATCACCGAGCAAAGTGTAAACATATCACAAAAAAGCCAATAACGGCACAAAAAGATGAATTAGAATTTAACCCAAGGTCAAGTTCTGCTAAACTTAGAGTAGTTGAAGTTTTATAAGGAGGTGATGAAGATGTACGAAACCGAAGAACAAACCCAAGTGCAAACAGACAGAAGTCGTCCGCTTTTCGATTTTTCGAGAAGGTCGTCCGACACGACTGTGTTGCCAAATCAGATGGATTTTTCATCCACAGTTTCTTCGCCAGATTATAGTTTCCCATCTACAAGACCAACAGATACAACCGAAGAACAAACTCCAAGTTACGAAGTTGAAAAAGAATATAATATAGATGCAGTAGACGAAGATAAAGTTGTGGTTCCAACTTTTATGCCTACAATAATGAAAAAAGAAGAACCAGCAACTGAAGTTAATGCAAATGCAAAAATTAAACTAAACGCACGTGGTAAAATTATTGCAAGTGTGTTTGGGGTTGTTGTGTGCTTACTTATGGTATTTATGATATATAATGCCGTGGTAATAAGTAGTTTGAGTGCAAAACTGGCGGGGCTAGAAGCCTATCAGGGTCAGTCACAAATAAAAATTACAGCACTAGAGTCAGATTACTCAGATATAACCAGTGTTAAACATATGGAAATGGTGGCTGGCGATAATGGTTTTAGCAAAAATGTGCAATCTAAAACAATAACATTGCAACCTCAGCCAGAAATTGCCGAAGCCAAGGTTACTGGAAACTGGTTTGATTCACTATGTGAATGGTTATCCGAATTATTTAATTAATAGTTTAATAAAATCAAAAGTCCTTTAATAAACTTTATTAAAGGATTTTTTTATTGGAGAAATTTATGAGCGGGTATACCAGTGTATCATTGCACAAAAGAATTATAGCCATTGCCCTTTGTGTTGGGTTTTGTATGGCACTACTAATAGGCAGGCTTTGTTATATTCAACTTATAACAGGGTCGGATATGCGATTAAAGGCAAGCGAGCAATGGTTACGAGATTTACCGCTATCTGCAAAAAGGGGGGATATAACCGACCGTAATGGAGTGGTGTTTGCCTCGTCTTACTCGGTTTATGATATTTATGTAAGGCCAGCACTTGTAGAAGACGCTGAAAAGGAAGCAAGCGAGTATAGTAGAATATTAAATTTACCAAGAGAAGAAGTATATAAAAAAATTACAGATAGAACCATAAGTGAAACAATGTTATCTAATAATGTTGAAAAAGAAGTGTTAAATAAACTTATAAATGCTAATTTGAAGTCTTTTAGTGCAACCGAAAATTGGAAAAGACAATATAAGTATAATTCGCTATTATCGCAAATTTTAGGTTTTACCACAACTGATGGCGTCGGTCAATGTGGGATAGAGCAGTATTATGATAATTTTTTAGCGGGTGTGGATGGTTTAAGCTTGGTTGAAGGCGATGCACGTGGTAAAGAAATAGACAACACCGATAGTTATTATGTTCCATCTATTAGTGGGCTAAATTTAGAGTTGACTATAGATTTTAACATTCAGTCTGAAGTGGAAACAATTCTAAGTAGGGCTATTCAAGCCAATGGTTCTAAGTCTGGTTCGGTGCTTGTTACAAACCCACAAACGGGCGAGATTTTGGCGGCTGTCACTTTGCCGTCTAATGACCTAAATAATCTAGATAGAGAAAATAAAGACGAACTGTTTAGTTTGGCTAGAAGCTTTTTGGTGTCTGATACATACGAGCCGGGGTCTACATTCAAAACCGTTGTTGCTGCCATGGCTATAGATATGGGTGTGTGCAATGAATATACGGGCTTTTATTGCCCTGGGTATATGATTGTAGATGGTGTTAGGGTTAATTGTCATAAAAAAACAGGACATGGTAGCCAAACCTTGCTTTCTGGGTTTTGCAATAGTTGTAACTGCGTATTTATGCAGGTGGCACGACTAATAGGGGTAGATAAGTTTTATGAATATTACCATAAATTTGGCTTAGATTATGCTCCCAAAATTGATTATCCTAGCGTTGCAGATTCACTTATTATACCAAAGCAAGATTTAACAAAAAACGATTTTTACAGAAATGGTTTTGGTCAATCAATAGCAATATCTGGCTTGCAATTGATGATGGCAATTAATGCTTGCATAACGGATGGGAACTTAGTTGCTCCATATTTATTAAAACGTGCGTATAAAGAAAACGGCGACACTGTTTATAATGGCGGAAGAAAGGTAATAAATCGAGCGGTTAGCGAAAGTGTAATTGGGCCAATGCAAAGGCTTATGAAAAATGTCGTAGATAAGGGTGGTGGAAAAGCCTCTAAGGTGGAAGGTGTTACAGTTGGTGGTAAAACAGGTACCGCTCAAAAATACGAAGACGGCGTTATTTCAACTGGTAAATACATAGGGTCATATATTTGTTATTCACCTATAGAAAACCCAAGGTATGGGGTTTTAGTTGTGTTTGATGAACCCAAAAGTTCTATTTATGGTAACATTGTTGCAACGCCAGTCGCTGGTGAAATATTGAACGCAATTTATAGGTTAGAAGGCACGCTTAAAAACGAAAATCAAAGTGGTGAAAAGGTTAGAGTTCCAGATGTAAAAGGGCTTAGTTTAACCGAAGCGGGGGCGTTGCTTAGTTCGGTTGGGCTATATTATGTTACAGAAGGCGATGGTAATTATGTTACTTATCAATCACTAGAACCTAATGATGAAGTGTTAGTGGGGTCGTCAATAATGATAAGGTTTTAGGTGGTAATTATGAAATTGTTTCAATTGTTAAATGGTTTGCAGTTTAAGGTAATGTATGGCGAATTGGATACGGATGTTGTTTCGCTTGAAGATAATTCTAAAAATTGCATAAATGGTAGTTTGTTTTTTGCAATAAAGGGGACTAAAGTTAATGGTGAAAGTTTTATAACAGAAGCAATTAAAAATGGTGCAAAAACTATAATAACACAAAATAAAAACATTAAAAAAAGGGAAGGATTAACCATAATTTTAGTAGATGATGTTCGGGCGGTGATAGGTTTTGTAGCAAAAAACTTTTATTGTAAAGATGGTTATAAATTTAAAATTATAGGCATTACTGGCACAAATGGAAAAACAACAACTAGTTTTATAATCGCTGATGCACTAATTAAAAATAAGTACAATGTGTGTGTGGTTGGCACTAGCGGTATTTTTGTTAATAACAAACAGTTAAGGGGCGAAGCCTTAACAACCCCTGACCCAATAGACTTGCAAGAGCTATTTGGCTTTTTAAATTCAATAAATGTAGATTTTGTTGTTATGGAAGTATCTGCACACGCACTAGACTTAGAAAAAACAAATGGAATAGTATATGATTATGCAATTTTTTCTAATTTAACTGAAGACCATTTAGACTATTTTAAAACCATGGAAAATTACGGCAACGCAAAACTAAAATTGTTTGAAGATAACAAATCTGTGGTGGCTATAATAAATACCGATGATGAGTTGAGTGAAAAAATAAAAACAATGCGTTCAAAATCAGTAATCACTTATGGCAAAGATGCAGAAGACTATATAATTAAAAAATTGGGTAATAATAGTTTTAGTTTAACTCATAATAATAAATGTAAAAAAATAATAACAAATCTAACTGGGATATATAATTTTTACAATATTACATCAGCAATAATAGTTTTATTAGAAATAGGACTAAGTTTTGGTTTTATTAAAGATTATGTTAAGTCCTTACGCATAATAGATGGCAGATTTAATAAAACTAACATTAATGGTTACGGCAAAGTTGTTTTAGATTTTGCACACACTCCAGATGGGCTTGAAAAACTTTTAACAAACATCCGAGAAAATATGGCAGGCAAGGGAAGTCTTATATCGGTGTTTGGTTGTGGTGGGAATAGAGATAAAAACAAACGTCACATAATGGGTGAAATTTCGGGTAGGCTTGCCGATTTTACTATTATTTCAATTGATAATCCTCGCTTTGAATCAGCCGAAAGTGTTATGGCGGATATAGAGATAGGTGTAAAGAGTGTGACCGATAAATATAAAATTATATTGCCACGAGCAGAAGCTATTCGCCAAGCCGTGTTAATGAGTAAGGTGGGGGATGTGATAGCGGTGTCTGGCAAGGGCACAGAACCATACTACGAAGTAAACGGCAAAAAGCAGTTTTACCGAGAGGATATAGTTATAGATTGTATAAAAAATCATTTGGAGAGATAGATGCAACAGTTAATTTATTCAATTTTTTGTTTTTTAGTTGGATTTTTTGTTTCGCTTATATTGTTGCTAATAGTGTATAAATTACTTAAAAAATTAAAGGCTAAGCAAACAATTTATGAGTATGTAGACTTTCATATGTCAAAGTCAGGCACGCCAACAATGGGTGGTATTTCGTTTGTTGTGGGTGCAATAATTTCATCTATCTTTCTTGTTAAGGGTTACTTTTTGCCATCGTTTGTTGTTCTTGGTGTGATGGCTTTAAACTCTCTAGTAGGCGTAAGCGATGACCTAGTTAAAATAAAAAACAAAAAAAATGGCGGGCTTAAGCCGTGGCAAAAATTGGTTTTGCAGTTATTAATTTTCGGCTTTTTTGGAGCGTTTTTACTTAAATATAATTATACAAATATAATAATTCCGTTCTTTAAAATTAACATAAATTTTGGCTGGTGGACAATTTTATTTGTTATATTAATAGGCTTATTTTTTACAAATTGCACCAACTTGGCGGACGGGTTGGACGGACTTGAGTGTTTTATCGCAACGCCAGTAACGTCGCTTCTTGGGGTGATTTTGCTTTTAATTTCGATATCG
>USNN01000018.1 GCA_900556185.1 uncultured Eubacteriales bacterium | reverse complement strand
AAAAGGATTTATCTTTAAAATATTATCAAGATAATACTTAAAACCACATTCATTATATTTTTGAAATGAAGTATAAGATAATTTTAATTTCTCATCTAAATGAAAATCAGTTATTTTTTTATATAAATGATTATATTCATTATAAGGAATATTATAAGTATTACATAGTATACCCAAATCATCTCTAATAGTACCATACTTATTATAGTTATCTAAAGCTTTAGTATATTCAATCTTATCATATAATTTACTATATGTTTTTGTTCTTTCTTCTTTTACATATTCAATATCACTTATTAAACTTGAAACATAAAAGGTTTGTTTATTATCTTTTTCCTTGGAAGTTATAAATAAATTTTTAATTGACCTAATATTTTTTAAAGTCTCATTTTTCGAAATAATATTTTTTTCAAGAGTATTTTCTAAAAAATCCATCTTTATACTATCATTTATATAGTCTTCATCCTTATAACTCTTAGGAATAGCCCCTTCATTAAAACCTAATAAAAATACATATTCATCATCTAAAGCTTCTAGATAATTAATAATTTCAATACCATTATCATAATATTCACCTTTTAAACCATTACTCCTTAAAGCCTCAATTATTAAATCTTTATTATAGTTAGACCATACATATTTATTACAAATACCAATTATTTTATTAACAATCTTTAAATCATAATTATTCTTTAAATATTCTATAGTCTCTTCTATATTATCTAAATGATTAACAAAATAATTACCCGGTATAGCAGAAATTAAAGGTTTTTCTACATCTAGTTTAATAATAAGAAGCACAAACGATGTAACACAAGTCCAAAATGTATTAACAATGGGGCTAAAGATGGCGGTTAAATCGCCAATAATGGCTGTTTGGGCAATTTGCAAAATATTGTCTAAAAGCTGGCAATGGAGTTTAGCGACAGCTTGTGCGGTAGTCTTTATTGTTATTATTTTAACAGTTGTTATTGTTTTTGCGTTGCCTAAGTTTAAGGTTATTCAAAAGCAAACCGATAATCTAACACGGGTTTCAAGAGAAAACTTAACAGGTGTTAGAGTTGTTAGAGCCTTTAATGCCGAGGGTTACCAAGAAGAAAAATTCGATAACGCCAATAAAGAACTTACCGATACGTGCTTATCCATAAACGGCGTAATGAGTTTAATAGACCCAGCACTTATGGTAATATTCAATATTTTGCCACTTAGCATATATTTTATTGGTGCATATCTAATTTCGGTGCAAACGGGTTTTGAAAGCAAATTGTTTGTATTTAGTGATATGGTTGTGTTTAGTTCATACGCCATTCAAGTGGTTATGAGTATTGTTATGCTTGTAATTATATTTATAAACTTGCCTAGAGCTATAGTTAGCGCAAACCGTATTAATGAGGTTTTAAATATGCCCTCTACTGTAACAGACGGGGCTGGTAACACAGATACAGATATAGTTGGTGAAGTTGAATTTAATAACGTTTCATTCAAATATCCAGATGCAGAAGAGTATGTTTTAAAAGATATTAGTTTCAAAGCAAAGAAAGGGCAAACTGTCGCATTTATTGGGTCTACAGGTAGTGGTAAAAGCACACTTATAAACCTAGTGCCAAGATTTTACGATGCAACAAGTGGTGAAATTAAAATAGATGGCGTGGATGTAAAAGATTATAAGTTATACGACTTAAATAGTAAAATTGCAGTAATTGCTCAACGTCCAATATTGTTTTCCGGTACAGTGTTAGATAATGTTACACTTGGTGAAACAGACGGCGAAAAACCAACAGAAGAAGATGTTATTAAGGCTATTAAAATATCTAAATCAGATTTCGTTTTAAATTATCCAGATAAATTAAATCATGAAGTAAATCAAGGCGGTAAAAACTATTCGGGTGGTCAAAAGCAAAGGCTTGCAATAGCAAGGGCTTTAGCAAGAAACCCAGAAATATTAATATTTGACGATAGTTTTAGTGCACTAGATTACAAAACCGATAAAGAATTAAGAATTGCAATAAAACAAGAATTAACCAACACAACTTGCTTGATAGTCGCTCAAAGAATAGGAACAATTAAAGACGCCGATAAAATTATTGTTTTAGATAACGGCGTTGTAGTAGGTGAAGGCACACATAAGGAAATACTAGAAAATTGCAGTGTATATAAAGAAATTGCATTAAGTCAATTAAGTGAGGAGGAATTAAAGAATGGCTAGACCAAAAGAAAACAATAAAGAAAAAGCCAAAGATTTTAAAACGGCTATTAAAAGAATACTAGTCTATTCTAAAAAGTTTATACCAGCACTTATTTTGGCTAGCGTGCTTGCCATATTCAGTGCAATTGGTAGATTAATTGGGCCGGGCAAACTTGGTGAAATAACCGACTTAATAGACCCAAGAATTCACGACAGTTTCCTATGGGGTGATGTAGTAAAAATAGCAATAACCTTGCTTATTATTTATGCAGTATCGTTTTTGTCTACTTATGTTATGAATATTATTCTTGGCAGAGTGGCATTTAAAGTTAGCCAAAACCTAAGAACTGATATATCTAGAAAAATAAATAAATTACCACTTAGTTACCTAGACAACACTCCATATGGTGATGTTTTAAGTAGAATTAATAATGATGTTGATACCATTGGTAACACACTAATGGATAGTTCGGCTACATTTATAAGCTCTATTGTCATGCTAGTTGGGTCGTTAGTTATGATGTTTGTAACTAACTGGATTATGGCACTAAGTGCCGTATTAGCCATAATTTTAGGCTTTTTATTGATGGTTTTAATTATCAATAAATCACAAAAATACTTTATAATGCAACAAGAAAATTTGGGTGAATTAAACGGGCTTATTGAAGAAGATTATTCCGGTCAAACAGTAATAAAATCATATAATGCAGAAAAAGAAACCCAAAAGAAATTCGATGAAGTTAATAATAAGTTGCGTGTTTCTTCGTGGAAAAGCCAGTTTACATCTGGTATTATGCAACCACTTATGGGCTTTATTAGTGATTTTGGATATGTTGTTGTGTGTATAGTTGGTGCAATTTTAGTTTTAAACAATAAAATAGGGTTTGGTGTAATCGTATCATTTATGATATATGTAAGGCTATTTACCAATCCACTTGCACAACTAGCGCAAACATTATCTCAATTGCAACGAACTGCCGCTTCAGCCGAAAGAGTTTTTGAGTTTTTGGACGAAAAAGAATTAGCTGACGAATCTAATAAGCCTGCTATTAAAATGGATTTAAAGGGCAATGTTGAATTTAAAAATGTTAAATTTGGTTACACTAAAGATAAAGAAATAATTCATAACTTTAGTGCTAAAATAAACGCAGGTGAAAAGGTTGCCTTGGTTGGTCCAACTGGGGCGGGTAAGACCACAATCGTAAACCTTCTTATGAGGTTTTATGAGTTAAATGGTGGCGATATTGAAATAGACGGGGTTAAAATTAGCGACTTAAAGCGAGAAGAATTGCACAATATGTTTAGTATGGTATTGCAAGATACATGGATATTTAATGGAACAGTGCGAGAAAATTTAGTATATAACAAAAAGGGGTTAACTGAAGAAGATATATGGTCGGCTTGCACGGCTTGCGGAATAGACCACTTTATAAAAACATTACCTCACGGCTTGGATACTATTTTGAATGACAACACCACAATTTCGGCTGGTCAAAAGCAGTTGTTTACAATCGCTAGAGCAATGCTTCAAAATAGCCCAATGCTAATACTAGATGAAGCGACCAGTAATGTAGACACAAGAACCGAAGAATTAATACAAGTTGCTATGGACAAATTAATGAAAGATAGAACAAGTTTTGTAATTGCCCATAGATTATCTACCATTAAAAATGCAAATTTAATTTTGGTTTTGAATAACGGCGACATAATCGAACAGGGCACTCACGAAGAACTTTTAAAGCAAAATGGTTTTTATGCAAAACTATACAATTCTCAATTTTCTGAGGAATAAAAGACAGCCAGTTTTGGCTGTTTTTTACTTTTTAAAATTTTACACTAAAATATGTACTTTTTTGAAATTTTGCTGATTTTTAATTTTTCAATATGTAAAATTAAGTCTAAATTTGCCCCATATTAACCCAGTTGTGCTTTAATGAAAAATCATAAAGGCAGGAAAGTGGTGTTTGTGCTGGGCTTAAAATAAAAATTAGAACACGTTAAAAATCATATTGAAAAATATTAATTCATACACTTAATTGATTATATATTAAGGTGGAATTATGAAAAAATTTAAAAGATTTTTAGCGTGTTTTTTAGTAGTTGTATTTAGTTTAATTTCATTTTTAGGGTGTTCTGCGAACAACACTTTAAAAAGGCTAAGCAAAAAACTAACGACCTATTCTATAGACGCTGTCTTTTGTGATGAGGAGAAAAAGGTAACGGCGGTTGAAAAAATTGACTATATAAATAACACCGAAACCATATTGGATAGTGTGTGTTTTAACTTATACGGCAAGGCGTTTAGTGAAAGTGCGACCGTAAAACCATATGCAAAAAATAAAGCCGAAGCGTGTTTTCCTAATGGCATAAACTATGGCGATTTAGAAATAAAAACGGTTTCGGTAGAAAACTCTATAGTTGAAATAAAGTTTGTTGGTGTGGATAATAACGCTCTAGAAGTATCTTTATTGGAGCCATTGTATGCTGGCGATAGGGTAACTATTGTTATTGAATTTGTATTGTATTTAGCAAATTGCACCCATAGGCTTGGCTATATGGACGGGAAAATTAATCTGGGTAATTGGTATCCAATTGCATCAATTTATGAAAATGGGGAATTTAACATAGAACCTTATTATAGTAATGGTGACCCATTTTATTCGGAATGTGCTAATTATAATGTTTCTATTTGTTATCCAGATAACTACACATTATTTGCAAGTGGCGAAGAAAAAGAAAATAGTATAAGTGGGCAAACTAAAAAGACAACACTAAAAGCAGTTGTTGTTAGAGATTTTGCTTTAATGCTTGCAAACAACGTAAATTTTAAAACTGCAAAGGTTGGTAAAACCACTATAAAAATGGTGGCAAATGCACTGGATGAAAACATAGACACATATCTTTCAACTGCGGTAAAAACGGTAGAATTATTCAATAAAAAGTTTGGCGAATATCCATATTCAACCCTAACTGTTGTTTTTACCGACTTTTTCCAGGGCGGTATGGAATATCCAAATTTCGTTACTGTTTCAACACAGGTAACTGAACTTGCGGAAATTAAAAAGGTAATTGTGCACGAAATTGCTCATCAATGGTGGTATGGAATTGTTGGTAATAATGAAATTATTGATGCATGGTTTGACGAAGGATTAGCCGAATATTCCACAATGTTGTATTTTGAAAACTATAAAGACGAAGGCGTGGATAGTGAAAAACTCATAAAAGACACAGTAATTAGTTATGAATTGTATATGGATGTAATGAAATCACTTAATGTTAAAATAAACGAAGCAATGAATTTACCATTAAATGAGTATCAATCAGAATATGAATATGTGTATATGGTTTATGTGAAAGGTCTATTATTTTTTAATGCGCTAAGAATCAACCTTGGCGATGAATTGTTTTTTAAATCATTAAAGAATATGTTTAATGAGTATAAATTTAAGATAATTAACAAGCAGGAGTTTGTTGCAAGCATAGAGAACACAACCAAATTAAATTTAGCCGAATTTGTTGAAGGATGGCTTAATGGAACTGTAGATATTTCACAAAACTAGCACACAAAAATTTGCAATTTGCTTTTTAGTTTGATATAATCTTACTATAGGTAAAACAATGAGAGTAATTAATCTTGGAAGTGGTAGTAAAGGTAATTCCACTTTAATCGAACATAATAATACAAAGTTACTTATAGACGCAGGGCTTACAAAAAAAGACCTAGAAGAACGGCTTAGAAGCGTTGGTGTTGAATTTAGTGATATAACCGCCATAATAGTTAGTCATAACCATATAGACCATATTAAGTGCGTTGGGGCTATATCCAAAAAGTATTCAACAGCAGTGTATGCACCAAGCGAATGTTTTTTTGACCCAAAACTAGAAACAGTGCCTATTATAAATAGACACATTATAGGGCTAGACGATTTTGTGGTTGGCGATATAAGAGTGGAAACATTTGAAGTTCCGCACGACGCACTCAAAACAATCGGTTTTGTGTTTTACGCTGATGGCAACAAAGTTTCGCTGGTGACTGACGTTGGCGAAATAAACGACTTGGTTATAAACCGACTAAAAGAATCAAACCTAATTATGATAGAAAGTAATTATGATAAAGAAATGTTAAAAACAGGTCCGTATCCAGCAAGCCTAAAAAAACGAATATCATCAAATATGGGGCACTTATCTAACGATGATTGTGCAACTGTCATTACAAGGCTATCGAGGCTTGGCACAAACTACTTTATGTTAATGCATTTGTCTGAAATAAATAATACCCCCGAAATTGCTTATAATACTACTATGAACAAGTTGTATAATGAATATGATGGCGAAATAAATGTAAAAGTATTTTTGTCATACCAACATAAAATTAGCCCAAACTTTGTATTTAAAAAGAGATAAGGAGAAAATAAATGGAACAACTAAATCCAAACGCAATTAATTTTGCCTACACAAAATCTAAATTCACGCCCGATGACACATCTAAGGGCTTGTTTATGTTTTTAATAATGCAAACACTAATTACATTAGTTTACCAAGTGCTTTATATGGTTGGTTTAACTGCACCAATGTGGGCGTATGTAGTAACACTTGTGTTAGATGCTTGCTTTGTGCTTAGCGTATACAGCATAACCAAATACAAAAAAGTAAATTTCTGGTCTAATATTAAATTAAATAAGGCTCCAACTATTATGCAAGCAGTAATTGCTTTGGGTATTGCACTTATTTGTATATTTGGGTTTTCATCTGTAACAAACCTATTTATGGAACTATTATATTCTGCTGGTTATACTTCAGCAAGTGGTAGCGATATTGTTATAAACAACTTTGGAATGTATATGTTTTACACATTTTTCGTGTGCATAGTTCCAGCGTTTTGTGAAGAAATTTTATTTAGAGGTCTTATTTGTAACGGCTTAAAAAAGATAAGCACATCGGCTGCAGTTTTTGGTAGTGCATTTTTATTTATGATTATGCATGGTAGCCCAGACCAAACAGTTCACCAATTTTTATTAGGAATAGTATTAGCACTTGTATTTTTAGCAACCAATAACTTATGGGTTACAATGTTAATTCACTTCTTTAATAATTTTATTGCAGTAACTTATTCATATATTGCTTATGGAGATTCCGCAAGTACTGCTACCGATACAGTGGTTCAAATACCTTGGGTTCAATATGCAATTTATGCAATTATTAGTGCTATTGTCGCTGGTGCATTAATTTATTTAATGTTAAGACTTTTAACAAAATTTAATAAAAAGAGTGATGAAGTTACTCCTATAGACTTAAAAGAAACTCCAGGAATAACCGAAAGCAATACAGAAACCGAAGCTGAAAACACTCAAGAAACTATAGATGGTTTACCATATCAAACAGAACCAGTTGAGGAACAATACGAAAATAAATTTTCAGGCTCGGGTAAAGCGATGTTAATTATTGCAGTTGTGTGGCTTGCAATAGACTGGATTTCAGCACTTATTTTAGGGTTTATGCCATAATAGGTGATATATGCAAAAGATAAATATAGTATGTGTTGGAAACATAAAAGAAAAATACTTTATTGATGCAATTAGTGAATATGCAAAGCGAATTTCTAGGTTTGCAAGCATTAGTATAATAGAAGTGGAAGAATGTTTAAGTTCATCTAAAACTTCAATAGAGCAAATTAAAATCACCGAATGTGAAAGGCTAAAAAAGCATTTAGAAGGCTACTGTGTTGCTATGGATAAAGGTGGCAGGGAACTAGATAGCGAAGGACTAGCAACACTTATAGATTCAAAATTCGCTGCTGGGGCTAAGGTTATTACATTTATAATAGGTGGCTCTAATGGGCTAACAAAAGAATTTGTATCTGGGTGTGATATGGTGCTGTCGTTTGGCAAAATCACTTATCCACATCAACTAATGAGAGTTGTGTTGACTGAGCAAATTTATAGAGCCGAAACAATTTTAAATCATATAACATACCATAAATAAAAAAAATAGGCATATTGGGTTGTCCCAATATGTCTATTTTCTCTTTTTGTGTAACTTTTTTTCAATTATAGATACTACTAAATACATTAACCCAGCAAGAACGCAAAGGATAAATATACTAGTCATAACTAGGTCAAGATTAAATATGTATCCGCCGTAAACAATTAAGTATCCAAGACCTTCTTTACTAACTAGGTATTCGCCCATTATGGTTCCAACCCAACTCATACCAACATTAATTTTTAATACTGATATAATATCGGGGAAACACTCAGGTAACACAAGTTTTGTTAAAATTTGCAACCTAGAAGCACCTAGTGTTTGCATAAGTAAAATCTTAGACTTTGGCACACTTATAAAACTAGAAAGCAGACTACATATTGTAATTACAATACAAATTAAAAATCCCATAAGCACAATGGCTTTTGTGCCAGCACCCACCCAAACAATAATTAGTGGTCCGAGTGCAATTTTAGGTAAACTATTTAAAACAATTAAGTATGGCTCCAATATTTTTCTAATTTTTTCGGAACTATATAATATTATTGCAATTATAAGCCCAACAAGCATAGAAATTGAAAACGCAAGTACTGTTTCGTATAGAGTAATAAAAGTGTGTTTCCAAATTTTGCCTTCTTTTAAAAGTGCAACAAGTTGCATAACAATTCTAGATGGGGAACTTGTTATAAATGGGTCTACTAATTTAATGGCAGTCGCAAGTTCCCATATTGCAAGTAATAAAACAAGAATTGCAACTCTGCCAAAAATGATAATGTTACGGTCTTTATTTAATTTTTTTAAGTATAATTGGTGTTCGGTAAAGTTTTTTTTCATGTCTTTAAGTCCTCCCATATACTAGCAAAATAACTATTAAACAGTGGGGAGTCCCTACGCCCAAATGGAGTTAAGTCGGGAGAAAAGTTTAAAGTAAGATTAGTTTTAACTTCGGCAGGGCGTTTTGTTAATATTAAAATTCTATCGCTCATTACCACAGCTTCAGATATATCATGAGTAACGAGTATTGCACTCTTTTTCTCAGTTTTGATTATTTTATGCACGGTGTCTTGAATGTTTAGCCTTGTTTGATAATCTAGTGCTGAGAATGGTTCATCTAGTAATAGTAACTTAGGGCTGGTTGCTAGGGTTCTAATTAAAGAAACCCGTTGCCTCATTCCGCCAGAAAGTTCGTTTGGGTAATGAGTGGAAAATTCTTTAAGACCATACTTTTCAACTAAAGATAGGGCATTGGCTTTTGTTTCTTCGGTTAATTTTTTTTGAATTTTTAATCCGAATAAAACATTTTGTTCAACGGTTAGCCAATCAAAAAGATTATCTTGCTGAAACATATAACCAATATCTTTATTGATGCCTTCAATTGGTTTATCACAATATAAAATTTGACCACTGGATGCCTTAAGTAACCCCGCTATAAGCGATAAAATTGTGGTTTTGCCACAGCCGCTAGGTCCAACCAAACTTATAAATTCGGTAGGTTTTAGTGAAAAATTTAAGTCTTTAAGTGCAACAGTTTCAAATTCTTTGGTGTGATAGGTAAGGTTTAGGTCTTGAACTTCTAGCAAATTTTTCATAGATTAATTCCTTTTTAAGCAAATAGTTCTAGTGCATACGAATTGTCTACTACATCGCTCATTTTAACACCACTTACATCAATTCCAGAGTTAGAGATAACTTGAAGAAGTCTATTAAATGCAGATTGACTCATAGCAGGAGTACTGCTCCAAGCGTCAATTTCAATATATTTTGTTATTGCGCTTTCAAGTAGGTCAACGCTTGTGCCATCAAAAGATGCACTTAAACTTTCTGCAATTTCACGAGATGTGTGAGTTAGCATCCAATTGTATGCTTTATTTACGGCTCTTAAAAAGCCTTGGATTTTTTCTGGGTGTGATTTCATAAAACTAGCAGTTGCCATAAAGCAGGTAAACGGAACTTCGCCGGCTAGTTCGCCAACGCTTGCGACATAATAACCTTTGCCAGATTTAACATAGTTGCTAGCAGCTGGCTCAAACATAGTGCAATAATCGCCTTTGCCGCCTTCAAATGCTGCAGTTATCATATCAAACTGAATACTGGTGTCAAACGTCATATTGGTGCCGTCTATAATGCCTGCACTATTAAGTGCGTACTCAAGTGTCATTGCAGGCATACCGCCTTTTCGTCCGCCTATTATATACTTGTTTGTAAAGTTAGAAATATTAAAGTTTGGTTCTGCGTTTCTTCCTATAATAAATGAACCGTCTTTTTTAGTTAACTGTCCAAATACCATTGGGTGGTCGGTGCTTCCGCCTTTAACTACATAAACTAAGGTTTCAGGACCAAGCAAGGCAATATCTGCGTTATTAGAAAGCAGTGCCGCCATACTAACATCAGAACCACCACCATTAGTTAGTTCAATTTCTATTTGTTCTTCTTCCATAAGCCCAAGATTTATTGCTAAATATAGTGGGGCATAAAAGACTGAATGAGTTACTTCATTTAGCCTTATAACCGAAGATTTCTTTTTACAACCAGCGAAGCAAAATAATGCTAGTATTATTGCTCCCATAATTGCTACAAATTTTTTCAATGTTTCACCTCCTATTTTATTGTATTCAAAAATAGGGGTAATTGTTTATTAATTGTGTTTGAATTTATATGTATATGTGGTATAATTAAAATGAAGGAAAAATCAATGAATTACAAATTACCAAAATTATTATATTCAATACGAGCGGTACTTTTTGTGTCGCTACTATTATCATTTTTGTTTTTAAATAAAGCAACAAGTGCAGTAGTTTTTATGATTACGGTTGTGTTTGATTGTTGCGATTTTTATATAACAAAAAAATACTTTAGTGGAAAACTAAGTTTAAAAAATGACCTAATTTTTCAAATAATAGATAGGTGCACAGTGTTGTTGCCATTATTATTTTTTGTAATATATGGTATGCTTTCTTGGTGGGTTTATTTAATTGTTGTTGCTTTTGAAGTGGTTATTTTTTACAACATTAATTTTATAAATTACCAAATTAAGCAAAGTCGGGTTAGAAACGTATTTTACGTTTTATATAATCTTGTAATATATTCAAGCATTATATTGTATTTATTGTGCTCACTTTCGGCTGGGGTGTATTCGTTGTTTGTGGCAGAAATTTTTGCCTGTGTGGTTGTAATAATATCTAGCATTATGCAAGGCGACGAAACCGAAATGGTTGAAGAAGATAAACAAACCGAAGCTTCAAAAGAAAATACTGAAGACCAGATAGTAGAGTAAATTTTTAAAACGCTTGAATTTTTATTTTTGTTATGATAAAATAATAATAACTTAATAAGACTGCTTGAGGAGTAGAAGTCGAATAGTATCTTAAAGAGAGTGTTACTCGTGGCTGAAAGGTAACATAAGGGTAAACTAAGTTTTTGAAGGTTGCAAGCAAAAAAAGTCAAACAAGTCAAAGTGTCAGATGTTTTCTGAAATTAAGGTGGTACCGCGGAAAATAGATTTCTATTGTTCGTCCTTAGGATTTTTCCTAAGGGCGTTTTTATTTTTGTAGGAGGAAGTTATGCCATTTATAATAGTTTTTAACATTATTATTGCAGTGATGGTTGGTATAGATTTATTAACCATTTTAACACTTGCGGTTATTAGTAGAGACAATAAAAAGCGGGTCGACGAAAAATCTCGGGTGAAACAGCAAAAAATAGATAAGAATCGCAATATTTGTTATATTGTGTTCTTTGCAATTTTAATTCTATCAGTAATAATAAATTTAATTTTTTAAGAGGTAATATATGAAAGAAGAAAAAGGATATAATCCATCGGATTTTGAAGAAAAAATTTATAAAAAATGGGAAGATAATAATTGTTTCTATGCAGACCCTAAATCTAAAAAGCCTGCATTTTGCGTTATTATGCCTCCACCAAATGTAACTAGCGTCGCTCATATTGGTCACGCTATGGATATGACTTTGCAAGATATTTTAATTAGATATAAAAGAATGAAGGGCTTTGAAGCGTTGTGGTTACCAGGGGCTGACCACGCTGCGCTAGCAACCGAAGTTAAGTTAGTTGAAAAGCTAAAAAAAGAAGGCAAAACAAAAGAACAAATAGGCAGAGCCGAGTTTGATAAAGAAGCATGGGCTTGGTACAATCATTACGGCGATGCAATTATGCAACAATTTAGACGAATGGGTTTTTCATGCGATTGGTCTAAATATAAATTTACTATGGACGAAACTAGTACCGAAGCAGTTTTAGAAGCGTTTATAAGGCTTTATAACAAAGGTTTAATATATAGAGGAGCAAGACTAACAAACTGGTGCCCTACATGTAAATCTGCAATTTCTGATGAAGAAGTTGAATATAAAGATGAACTAGGTGCAATGC
This sequence comes from uncultured Eubacteriales bacterium, assembly GCA_900556185.1. Classification (GTDB taxonomy): domain Bacteria; phylum Bacillota; class Clostridia; order Christensenellales; family UBA1242; genus UMGS1908. Next base: position 1,776 of record USNN01000018.1, on the reverse strand, counting down.
ATCACATAAAATATCCATTTGCAGATGGCAGTGGGTATATTGTTGTTGCAACCACCAGACCAGAAACATTGTTTGGCGATATGGCTGTTGCTGTTAACCCAACTGATGAAAGATATACAAACATTGTTGGTAAGGAACTATTGTTGCCACTAACCAACAGAAAAATTCCTATAATTGCCGATGAATATGTAGAAAAAGAGTTTGGTACTGGTATGGTAAAAATTACACCTGCTCACGACCCAAACGACTACGAAGTTGGCAAACGACATAACCTAAGAGTTTTAAGCGTAATAGATAAAGAAGGCAAACTAACCGCTGACGCTGGCAAGTTTGCAGGTTTAACTTGTGAAGAAGGCAGAAAGCAGGTTATAGCAGAACTTGAAAAACAAGGCTTGATTGAAAAAATCGAACCATACACTCATAGCGTTGGTCATTGTGAAAGATGCAAGCATATTATTGAACCACTTGTAACCGAGCAATGGTTTGTAAGTATGAAGCCACTTGCAAAACCAGCAATAGAATGTGTAAAAGACGGCAGGCTAAAAATATACGCAAAGCGATTTGAAAAGAATTATTTCCATTGGTTAGAAAATATACAAGACTGGTGCATTTCTCGTCAAATTTGGACGGGGCACAGAATACCAATTTACACTTGTAATAATTGTGGGCACGTTTATGTTTCTAAAAAGATGGAAAATTGTCCTAAGTGTGGCTCAAATCATGTAAGTCAAGACGAAGACGTTTTGGATACATGGTTTAGTTCTGCATTATGGCCATTCTCTACACTTGGCTGGCCAAATAAAACCGAACTATTTAAAAAGTTTTATCCAACCGATGTTTTGGTAACTGGGTACGATATTTTAACTCACTGGGTAACAAAAATGGTATATATGGGGCTAGAATGTGCTGGCGATGTTCCATTTAGATACACATTAATTCATGGTCTTGTTCGTGATGAGCAGGGTAGAAAGATGAGTAAAAGTCTTGGAAACGGTATAGATCCATTAAAAGTTATCCCAGAATATGGTGCGGATGCATTAAGACTAGCGTTAGTAAAGGATATGGCATTAGGGCTAGATACAAGAATGGGCGGAACCAAACTTGCAACCAGCAAGGCGTTTGTGAATAAATTGTGGAACGCAAGTAAATTTGTTTCATCTAAAATAGATGGCGAAAAAATACTTGATATTAAAAATTGCAAACTAAGTTTGGCTGATAAATGGATATTATCTTCACTAAATAAAACAATTACACAAGTAACCGCAAACTTTGAAAGGTTTGACCTTGGTGTTGCATTAAGTAACGCATACGATTTTGTTTTGAATGATTTTTGTGATTATTATATAGAATTATCTAAACCAATGTTAAATGGTGAAAATAAGCAAAACACTGCAAGTGTACTTAGTTTTGTATTTAACCAAATATTAAAATTGTTGCACCCATTCATTCCTTATGTAACTGAATATATTTACGGCAAATTGAATAACGGCGAAATTTTGTGCACATCTAGTTATCCAGAAACCATTGACGCACTAAATTTTGAAGATGAGTATAATAGAGAACTTCAAGTTATAGAACTTATTAAAGCAATAAGAGTTGCAAGGCTAGAATCTTCAGTTCCTGCAAACACCTATGTAGACCTAGAAGTTAAAAGTGGGACAGAAGTATCCGACTTTATAGACTCAATTAAAAAACTTGTGCTTGTAAAAGATATTATGTATGTAGACGAATTATCCGGTGTAAGCATTATTTCAAAACTTGGCGAATTTGCAATAA
>USNN01000017.1 GCA_900556185.1 uncultured Eubacteriales bacterium | reverse complement strand
TCATAATAATCGTTTTCAATAATGCCTACGCCGTTTGCAAGCAGGATTCCGCGGGCGGCGTAACTGCTGCGGGTGGCAAGAAATAGCCCTTCATCCGGCTCGAAGCATGCCTTAACGTTTGTCCAAATGCAGGTAATTTTGCCAGCGGGCAGAGTAACATCTGCGGGCGCAAAAAAGTCATAACATACGGCGGTTTTTGTTCCGCGGTAAGGAAGTTTGGTGTCTTCGGTTGTGTATTTTCTAAACTCTTTTTTAACTTGTTCAAATTTTCTCATAGTGTCCTCTTTATGCTTTTTAAATTGACATTTCTATTAGTTTTTAATAAAATGTTTGGTTGTTTTTAAATTTTTCACGTTTTTTATGTTTCCGTTGATTGTTTTTGCGGTTTTTATATAAAAATAATTAAATATTAAGGCAAAACCGCATAAAAAACTGCAAAAAGCTTTTATTTTTTACGTAAATTGTTGTAAAAATGTTGATTTATTTGGCTTTACTTACTGCCACGCTTACCGCTACGGTTGCGCCAACGATAGGGTTGTTGCCCATACCAATAAAGCCCATCATATCTACATGAGCAGGAACAGAAGAGGAACCAGCAAATTGTGCATCGCTGTGCATTCTGCCCATAGTGTCGGTTAGCCCGTAGCTTGCTGGACCAGCACCAACATTATCTGGGTGTAAGGTTCTGCCTGTGCCACCGCCACTTGCAACGCTAAAGTAGTTTTTGCCGTTTTCGTAGCACCATTTTTTATATGTGCCAGCAACTGGGTGTTGGAATCTGGTTGGATTGGTAGAGTTACCAGTTATGCTAACATCTACTTTTTCGTGTTTCATAATAGCAACGCCTTCTGGAACACTATCTGCGCCATACACTCTAACTTTTCCACGTTCACCCTTAGAAAAGGCTATTTCTTTAACAATTTTAATATCATTGGTTAAATAATTAAACTCGGTTTGAACATAGGTAAAGCCATTTATTCTTGAAATTATGTAAGCAGCGTCTTTACCAAGACCATTTAACACAACTTCTAGTGGAGTTTTTCTTGCTTTATTTGCAGTTGTGGCAATACCCAAAGCACCTTCAGCGGCAGCAAAACTTTCGTGGCCTGCTAAAAAGCAGAAGCATTTAACATTTTCGTCTAGTAGCATGGCACCAAGGTTGCCGTGACCAAGCCCAACTTGACGAATATCTGCAACGCTACCTGGCACGCAAAATGCTTGCAATCCGTGGCCTATTAAACTGGCGGCTTCGCTGGCGGTTTTGGGATTACTTTTTAGTGCATAGGCTGTGCCTACTGTGTATGCCCATACTGCGTTTTCAAAGCAAATAGATTGCACGCCACGCACAATTTTTTCAGGCTCTATGCCATACTTTAAGCAAATTTCTTTTGCATTTTCTAGTGTGCCGATACCTGACTTTAATAAAAATGATTTTATGCTATTTTCTCGTTTATCTCGTCCTTCAAATTCTATCATAACAAACTCCTATTACTCTTTTCTTGGGTCTATAACTTTAACGGCTTCATCCATACGACCATAGGATTTTGTGAACATTTTTATGGCTTCATTTGGCTCGGTGCCTTTTTTAATTTCGTCCATAGCCTTGCCAAGTGCGATATATTCGTAACCAATAATTTCGTTGTTTTTATCTAGCCCTAGCTTTGTTATATAGCCTTCGGCGGTGTTTAGGTATCTTGCACCTTTTAGTTTAGATGAATACATGGTTCCAACTTGGCTAACCATACCCTTGCCAAGGTCTTCTAAGCTTGCACCAATTTCTAGACCATTTTCACTAAATGCAGATTGGCTTCTACCGTATACAATTTGCAAGAATAGTTCGCGCATTGCAACATTAATTGCATCGCATACAAGGTCGGTATTTAACGCTTCTAGAATGGTTTTACCTGGCAAAATTTCACTTGCCATTGCTGCCGATTGAGTCATTCCACTGCAACCAACGGTTTCAACAAGTGCTTCTTCAATAATTCCATTTTTTATGTTTAGTGTTAGTTTGCAGGCACCTTGCTCAGGAGCACAAGTTCCGCAACCATGTGTTAAGCCACTAATATCTTTTATTTCTTTTGCATGAATCCATTTGCCTTCTTCTGGTATTGGAGCGTTACTGTGCTTAGCACCAGAATTTACGCAACAAGAATTTCGTAGGTGAGTTGAATATTCCATTTTTATCTCCTTAAAATTAGTATAATTTAATTATAGCATATTATTAAAAATAAAGTAAATCAATTATTTGATTTATCGTGGCAATTGTGGTAGTATTATAACTAGAAAAGATAAGGAGCAGGGCATTGGCAGAAAAAAGGTCTTTTAATGTGGTTAAAGAAGAAATCTGCGTTGAACTGGAAGAAAAGAAGTCTATATTTTTAGGCTACTCTAAAAGGGTTAAAACCGAGGCAGATGTTAAAGCGTTTATAGATGCTCTGTGGAGAGCACATCCAACCGCCACACATATTTGTTATGCCTATTGTTTAGGTCAAGGTTATAGTGTTATGAAGTCGTGCGATGATGGTGAGCCTGCTGGCACGGCTGGTATTCCTATTATGGAAATGATTAGAAAAATGAATTTAACAAACACACTTGTTGCGGTTGTTAGGTATTTTGGTGGCAAGGAACTTGGTAGGTCGGGGCTAACCAAAACTTATGGCAAAATTGCAGTTAAAACCTTAGAGCGAGCCGACTACTACACAATGGTTGAATGTGTGGTGTATGAGTTTAGGTTTACTTATAATGACTTTGCTAAGGTTTCTAGATATTTGCAAGAAAATGAGTATCCTATTTTAAAGCAAGACTATGCCGATGTGGTAAGAATAGAGGCGGGGTTCCCAGCGTATCGTGAGCAAGATGTTATGGGCGAACTTAAGTTGTTGCTTGGTGGTAGATTTATGAACAACAAGGTGAAAAATGTGTTCATAAAGTTTGAAGGTAGAGAAAAAGAAAGAAGGCGGTAAAAATGGCAACTATTACAGACTTAAAGATGCAAAAAAACAAGTCTAGGGTTAATGTGTATTTAGACAATGTTTTTGTGTGTGGAATGGAACTTTCTACCATAATGAAAAACCGTTTAAAAGTGGGGAGTGAGATAACACAAGCAAAGTTAACCGAGTTGCAAACCGAAAGTGAGTTAGACAAGGCCTTAGAAAAGGCGTTTGGTTTAGTCGAGCGAAAAAAATACACCAAAAGGGAACTATTTAAAAAGTTAAAAGAAAAAGGGTATTTGCCAGAAGTATCGGAAGTGGTTATTAAAAAACTAGAAGAATATGGTTATGTGGATGACACAAATTACGCCGAAAGTTATATAAGAGCAAACAGTTTAAAGAGTAAAAAAGAAATTGAATATAACCTAAAACAAAAGGGTGTTAGTGAGCATACTATAAAAGAGATTATAGACTCTAGCGAAATTGATGAACACGAAACCATTAAAACGCTTGCGAATAAGTTTATGAAATATAAAGAAAACACCAAAGAAAACCGAACCAAACTTATGGCATATTTATATAGAAAGGGGTTTGGGTTTAGTGCTGTGGAACAGGTTGTGCGTGAATATGGCGACTGCGAAGAATAGTGGGCAAAAAGTAGTAGCCGTATTGACAAAATAAAGGGTTTGTGTTATAATCTTTGCAAATATAAGAATATAGTATATTTAGGGGGAAAATATATGAATAACTTAACTAAATTAAGTGATGTATTGACTGCTTTAATTAACGATGAAAAGTCTGTAGAGGCTTTAAAAAACGAAAACCTTTATGACGAATATAAAGCAATTTTAGTATTAACAAATAAACTAATCAGCAAAAATTTAACAGATGTTGATGAAACCGCTGTTGACGATTTTTGTGCCTTAATTTCTGATGGCGTTTTAGAAGGTAACCAAAACACAAAGGCAAGAGCCGTGGTTGAAGGTGAAATTATAAAGAGTTTTAAAACTGCTAGCGATATCTTTAGAAACACTCCAGCAAGCGATAAGGGTATGGCTTATTTAAAGAAAGAAGCAGAAGTTTTTGAAAAGGCTACAGCAATTTTAATGCCAGCATTTCTAGAAAATGCTATCACTGTTGCAGGTGTTGATGCTGGAATTAATGCAGAAACTCAAATAGATAATCAAACCGCTTTAATGCCAAACCATGATGGCATTATTAAATTTAAAAAGCCACAAACTGAAGAAGTTGAATCAGACGAAGAAGGCTATGTTGAATCAGACGAAGACGAACTAGACCTATTTGAACTTGCTAGAAAGTTTGACGATAAAAAAGACTTTAACCCAATTCCACAAATTTCAGACAAAAAGAGAAAAGCATTTGAAAAGAGCGTTAGAAAATATAACGATAAATTCTTATATGTTGTAAACGAAGTTTGCGATTATGTTAAAAACTGCGACGTTCAAGACGAAAAGATTTATTCTACCAAACTAGCAAGAATGGTTAGAGAATTTAGACGTGAAAACAGACCAGTAGATAAAGAAGGGAATATGTTCCCAAGTTATCTAGACTTTATTAATAACGATGGCACTTTTGTAAGTTATGATGAATTTTTAAATAGTCCATCTAGCGTTATTTATAAGAGTTTGGTTTGCGAAGATAAGGAAGAAGGCGAAAAGAAATTTAACAAGTTTGTTAAAAGCCCAGAGTTTATGCGTGCAGTTAGAACTATGGAAAGTGCAGTAGACGAAGGATACATTGAATACAATGGTCTTCAAGATAAAGTATTCGCTCTTTATGTAGACAAAAACGGAAATCTTACCCTAGAAAAGGGCGAAGAAAGCGATAGCGATTTTGCTCATCCAGACGAAGGCGAAAACGAATTGGTTGGCAAGTTTCCTAAAGAAGTCGTTTTAGTTTCTAACGAAGTTTATAAAAATGCTAATATTGAATCTAACGATACTTCTGTTGTAACTCCAATAAAAAATAAGAGCACAATGGCTACAATCGCAAAAGCAAGTGCGCTTGTTGTATTGGTTGCAGGTATTGCTGTTGGTGGCGTGCTTGGTTACAAAAAATGCAACGAAAAAACTCCTGCTGAACCACCTTATGTAGACCCAGTTACTCCAGATGACCCAAAGACAGACCCAGACAAAAAGCCTAACTATGAAGTGGTTGACCCAGACCAAGTTAGACATAACCCAGCTGAAGATATAGACGAACCAGAAGAAGAACCTTCTGAAGACGATAGCAAACCAGCTGACGAACCAGAAAATCCAGAAAACCCAGACGACAACAAAGAAGACGAAGGAAAAGATGAAACTCCAGATGTTCCTACCGATGACAAGATTAACGAAGGCAGAAAGGACGAAAACAAGGAAGACGACTTCTGGTTAGAATAACAAATTAAAAAAGAACTATCTAACTGATAGTTCTTTTTTTGTGTTTAATTAAATATGTTTGGTGCTGTGTTTGTGAACGATAAAATATCCCAAATAATTGCTAAGGTAAATAAAACGGTGATTATAATTGCCCAAACAAGCCTTCTGGTTGTGTGTTTTTTAGGGTCGGTGCATTTAACCTTATATATTATTGCTAGGGTTAAATAGGTGATTATTATTGCACTGGTTAAGCCTGCCATATATGGTAAAATATTGTAAATAAAGTTTGTTACAGACCCAGAAACTTTGCTTAGGCTTTTATTAAAATTCATAAAGCCCGATATAAAACTTCGCCAGCCTTCAATTGCCCACACAATACCAACTGTGAATAAACTCGCTAGCACAACCAAAACAAACCAAAATATCCAAAGTATTGCCGCCGGCAATAATATAAATACGCCTGAAAAACAATATGTAAATGCGTATATAAGAGAAATTACAGCCAAAATTTCAAATACATAAATGCTTTTTTCTAGTGGTGGGGTTTTGGTTTTTGTTGGTTTAACTTTTTGCTCGGTGGTTGGTTCGGTAGGGGGTGAAGTTTTGTCATTAAGATTATCTGATTCAAATTCTATTGCCATAGTCGCTCCTTAAACTTGTTTTTTATTAGAGTCGTAAATATTATCTATTGCAATAACAACTGCAACTAAAAATGGTGCATCGGCTGGGTCTACAACATCCAAAATGTAGGCATCGGTTAGCCTAAATGCGTCCTTTACCGTGCCAGATGGTCTTGATATACTGCCAATTTTATTTTCGCCAAGCATTATATCTAAATTCCAGCCACTACCAACAATTGAAATTGGTTCGGTTGCACCTGTTACATCATATCCATTTTTAACTAAATATGATTTTTCAATTCGAGCAATTTTTTTGCCGTTTCTATAAATTAATGCACTTTTATGGAAAAGGCGGTGCCAAAACTTATTTCTAACCACAAATAGTTTTTTATTGCTTGCGTCTTTTACTTTCTTTTTGTGGGTGTGAGAAATTATGTTACTAAATAAACTCCCTTTAACTTTATATACGATTTTGTTGTTTTCGTCAGTAACTACTGAACTTCTACCCAGTGAAAACAATTTGTTTTTAACTAATAATTTCATAAACGCTCTCCCTATAATTAAATATTATCATAATAAAATTAAAAAGGCAACAATTTAACAACCGTGGTAATAATTTTGCACAAAATGTTGAATAGTTTGTGGCTTTTGGTATTTTATTATATTCACTAAAATTGGGCTTATTGTTTTTTTGTATCGTTTTCGTTTGACACAACTTATTAAAAAAGAATATAATTAACTTATGAGATTTTGTTTAGTAGATCGTGTTGCATTTAGTGTTTTTGGTCAGGACATATATTGGTATGGGCTAATAATAACGCTTGCAATTGTCCTAGATTTTGTAGCACTAATGCTAATATGCAAGAAATATAATTACGATAAAGATATGCCATACGACCTTGTGCTAACTGCTGTGGTGCTTGGTATTATTGGTGCAAGGTTGTTTAGCGTTTGTTTTGATAGTGGCACAACAATAGCCGATTTTTTTAAGTTTAGAAATGGTGGAATGAGCATAATTGGCGGGCTTATTGGTGGGCTTGTTGGTGTATTTATTTATTCCAAAATTAAAAAAGTCAATTTCTTTTTGGTAACCGATGCTCTAGCACCGCTTGTAATTTTAGCCCAAGCCATTGGCAGGTGGGGGAACTACTTTAATAGCGAAGTGTATGGCGGGGTTATACAAAACGAGTCTTTAAGATGGTTTCCAGTGGGCGTTTTGATTGACGGCACTTGGCATTATGCGTTGTTTTTTTATGAATGTATTTTAAATCTTTTGGGATTTGTTATATTAATTTTAATATTTAAAAACTACCGAAAGATGTTTGGCATTACAACTGGAGCATATCTTGTGTATTATGGCACTGTTAGGTTTATAATGGAGCCACTTAGAGAGAGCGAGTTTATATTAACTTTAGGGTCTAGCCCAATATCTAGAATTATGAGTGGAGTTATGGTGATTGTTGGGCTTGCGTTAATTATTTATAGAATAATCTTAGAAAAAAATAAGGCTAAAAAAGGGGAATATTATGGTTAAAAAAAATATGCAAACTAAAAAGACTTTCAATAGGTCTGAGGTTGAAGAATACACAAAGAAGATGTTAACAAATGCGGAAGTTACAATGTGCGAGCAAAAGGACAGAATTTTGGAACTAAGGCGAGAATTAGACGGCTTAAACCGTTCGTATGAAGAACTTGGCAGTAAGTGTAAGTTGTTACAACGAGGCTTGGCTGAAAGTGAAAGAGTTAATAAGCAACTTGCAAAAGACTCGTCTAACCAAGTTAAACTTGTTGTGGAAAAAGTGCAACAGTTTGGCTATAAGTGGAAGGCGTATTTTAACGAAGTGTTTAATAGTGTTGAAGAATTAAAAAGCAACGCTGGGGTTGAGTTGTTTGCTAGCGACCTAAACGAACTTGTGTCTGCTGTGATTGAAGCAACTATGCCAAGAGCAAGTTTAACCGATGAAACCGTGCCAGTGGACGCAGAGATTGTCCTTAATGAAGACGAGTGGATAGACCGTAAACTAAAAAAGTTATCTGAAGAACCAAAGTATACACTAAGTGAAGATAGCGAAAGCAAGTATAAAAATGTTATGAACCGTTTAAAATCTTCTATGGTTATTTCGGCTCAAAACCAAACAAGCAACGAAGAAACAGGTTTTGATATTGAAGAAGCATTAAACCCAAAAGACAGTTTGGACAAAATTATTAGCGATATAAATAATTAGGCGAGTGGTATGGACAAGTTTTACGAGTGGAATTTTGATTTATTATATAAAAACGATGGCGATATAGAAGCCGACATTAAAAAGGCGACCGATGGAATTGGTAAATTAAGTAAATATGAGGGCAAACTAAACTCTAAGGAGAATATTTTGTCCTTTTTAGCAAGCGACATTAATTTAATGAAAGTGCTTAAAAAACTAAATGTGTATGCCTTTATGCGTGTAGACAAAAACTCTAAAGATAACGAAGCATTAAAACTTTACGGCACGGTGGATAATTTGCTTACAAATTATTCGCTAGCTGTTGCGTTTGTAGACGAGGAACTAGCAAAATTATCGGACAAGTTTTTAGACTCGCTTATAAAAGACAACTCATTATCTGATTATAGAAGATATTTTGAATCGGTTAAGCGAAACAAAGCACATATGCTAGATAAAAAGACGGAAGAAATTATGGCAAATGTTTCTAGTTTTGCGGACTTTTCTAGCATTTTTGATAAACTTAGCGACACTGAGATTAAGTTTGACGATGTGGTTACCGCATCGGGCGAACATAAAAAATTAAATAATGGCACCTATGGTGGGCTTATTAGAGATAACGACCCTAGTGTTCGTGAACAAGCAAATGTTAATTTACATAAGGGCTATGCAAACTTTAATTTAACCATCAGTCAAAATTATATTTCACATTTAAAGTGCTCTAATTTTAGTGCAAATATCCATAAGTTTAACTCTAGGTTAGACCAAGTGTATTTTTGTGATGAAATAGACCAAAGCGTGTTATCTACGCTAATAAAAAATGTTCAAAATAATGTTTTGTTGTATCAAAAATATTTAAAAACCAAGGCAAAACTTCTTGGTTTAAAGCAACTAAAAATTAGTGATTTATCTGCAAGTGTGGTGCAAAACTTTAACCCACAAGTTGATTACGATGACGCTATGAAAACCGTGTTGGATATGGTTAAAATACTGGGTTCTGAGTATTATGATGTGGCAAATAAACTATTTAATTCTAGGTGGGTGGATGTGTATCCAGCCGAGAATAAGGCTTCTGGCGGATACTCTATTAACGCTCAAATTGGTATTCCTTTTATATTATTAAATTATAACAATACATACAACGATGTTAGCACGGTTGCTCACGAACTTGGGCACTCAATTCATTGTTATTTTAGTGAGAAAAATCAGCCATATTTAAACCAAGATTATAGCACATTTGTGGCAGAAATTGCTTCTACCGTGAATGAAGTTTTGCTTGCAAAAAAACTATTAGCCGAAGCAAAAACTAAAGAAGAAAAGTTATATATTATAGATAACCTTTTAAATGAGTTTTCGGCAACAGTGTTCCGTCAAACCTTGTTTACCGAGTTTGAGTGCTTTGCTCATGGAGAAATTAATAAGGGTAACAGCATAACAGGTGAAGACCTTAACAATAAGTATATGTCGCTACTAAATGAGTATATGGGCGATGCGGTGAAATTCCACGACTATATTAAATATGAGTGGAGCCGTATTCCACATTTTTATAGGGATTTTTATGTTGCTAGTTATGCAACAGGCTTTGTTTCTGCTATTAATATTGCGAGCAAGATTATGGAGGGTGGCGAAACCTATGTTAAAAATAACTACCTTAAATTTTTAAGTGCAGGGTGCTCAGATACGCCAGTAAATATTTTAAAACTAGCCGATGTGGATATAACGACCAACGAACCATATGATGTGGCTTTCGCCTTTTATAATAGCCTAATTGACGAGATTGACTCCTAAACTTTTGCACAATCGTCTAATTTGTGGTATAATGAGAACAGGAGATAAATAAAAGGATGAAAAATTATTTTATTATACACGGAAGTTTCGGTGATAGCCACGAACACTATTTACCTTGGTTAAAAAGCCAACTTGAAAAATCTGGCGAAGTTGTTTGTGTAGATTTTCCTATAGGTGTTGGCGTGCAAAATTTTGAGAGCTGGTCTAAAGTGTTAGATAAATATAAAAACAAAATAAACGCAGACTCTATATTTATTGGGCGTAGTATTGGACCAATATTTGCAATTAAATACATTCTTAAAAATAATTTACACATAGATAAACTATTTTCAATAAGTGGTTTTAATAATGCAGTTATAGATAATGGCGACTATGATATTGTAAATTCAACTATGTTTGTGGATAATCTAAAAGATTTTAAAAATCATTGTAAATATACAACTTGTATTATTAGCGAAAACGACCCATACGTAAAATTGGCAGACTTAAAGAGTTTCGCAAGTGTTGTAGCCAATAAAACAATTAACATTAAAGATGGTGGGCATTTTAATGCAGACTCGGGCTATGGCGAAAAATTTGAAAAACTGCTTGACTTAATAAAGGGGTAATTATGGAAAAGGTATGTTTGGTAACAGGTGCAAAGAAAGGTATAGGCCTTGCGGTATCTAAAAAGTTGCACGATTGTGGTTATTCTGTAATTATGGTTGATTGTGATAATATTACCGAAAATTTTATAGCAAAGGAATTTGGCAACAGTAGTGGCGTTTCGGCTTTTAATGGTGATATAACCAAAGAGCAAGATATGCAAAAATTAAAACAATTTATTTTAAAAACTTACGGCAAGTTAGATTGCTTGGTTTGTAATGCAGGCATAATTCCTTTGCCATGCGGAATTGACGATATTACCGATGGAAACACAGATAAAACCATAGATGTGAATATTAAGGGCACTTTTAGATGTTTAAAAATATTTGGTAATCTTATTAAGGAAACATCTAAGAATGGAAGCATAGTAAATTTAACATCGGTTGATGGTATTATTGGCGAGCCTTTTGCGGTTATATACTCAGTAACAAAGGCGGGTATAATATCATTAACAAAATCTTTTGCTAGATATTTTGGTGAAAGTGTAAGAGTAAATGCAGTAGCCCCTGGGCTTATAGATACGCCATTAACCACAAGTTTGGGTAACGACCCAAGCTGGACAACCGATTATTCTATTATAAAGCGTGTTGGAAAACCAAGTGAAATTGCTAATGTTGTGGAGTTCTTATTGTCCGACAATGCTTCATTTATAACGGGTCAGATATTGCCTGTTGATGGTGGCTTTACATTAAAATAAATTTTATTATTCTAAGGAGAAACTTATGGCAGTAGAAGTTGAAGCAGGTTTTAAGGTGAAAGAAAGCATAGAAGAAGCAGAGAAAATCTTGTTGGCTAATGGCTTTGAAAATACTTTTAAAACAGCACATACAAGAGATGTGTATTTTGGTAAAAATTTAAACATTGAAGGCAAAAGTGAAGAAGAAATAAAAAGAAGTATGGTTAGACTTCGGGGCTTTGCTATTTTTGAAAACCTAAAACTATTAGATAGTAGTTTGCCAGAAAGCAAATTAACTGTAGACTTTAAAACTGCCTTAGATTATTCTAATAAATTGCTCGCTAGCGGTTTTGATGTTGTTATAGACACCGAAAAAACAGATTGGGTTTATAAAAAGGGTAGATGTTGGCACCAGTTGCAAGACATTAAAGGTATTGGTCTTGTGGACTATGTGTATAACGAAGAAGTGTTTGGTAAGGGTTACACCGAAGAAGAGCAATTTGAAATTTTGCGTAAAGAGATTCGGGAACTTGGCTTCCACCTAGAATACGACTTAGGAATAGATAAACTTCGCACATTACTAACAGGCAAAATACAACTTTCTACCAATCAAATAGGAAAATACAATTATCAGGAGAAGTAGACACGGTGAAAGAAATTTATGTTTTAGAACATTTTGATTTTAATTCTGACCAAATGTCTAGGTTGAAGGCACTAGGCAATGTGCATTATTGTGCGGGGGGTGCAAGTCAATATGAAATAGAAGACGCAATTAATAATGCAGATGCAATTTTGTTAGATTGGATAGACCCAGACCAAATTTTGCCTAAAATGAAAAGTGGGCAATTTATTTGTTTGCCATACACTGGGTATGATTGGATAAAGACTTTAAACGAAGCAAAGAAAAACGGCGTAGTTGTATCTAATACGCCGAACTACTCAACAAATGCGGTGGCTGAACATCATTTGGCTTTAATTTTAGATTGTGCAAAACATATTACTGAATTTAATAATATATATAAGTCGGGCGAGAAGGTTTGGTTTAATCGTGGACTTGAACTTAGTGGAAAAACCATTGGAATAATTGGGCTTGGAAACATTGGACGAAGACTTGGTAGTTTTCTTCCTGCGTTTGGGGCGAAAGTTATAACTTATAATAGAACTAATAAAAACTTGCCGAACATAAAAGATGTTGATTTAAAAACTCTGCTTTCAACAAGTGATATTGTGTGTGTTACGTGTAAACTTACGCCTGAAACTAGAAATATGATAGGGATGGCTGAACTTACAAAAATGAAAGAAAACGCCATACTAACTTCAACCACTGGTGGAGTAATAAATCTTGATGATTTGGCAGTGTTTTTAGAGTCTAACAAATTATTTGGTGTGGGGCTAGATGACGTAGACCAACAAAAAGTCCCAACAGGTCTATTAAAGCACAAGAATGTGATATGCACCTATCACCGTGCGTATGACACAAACGAAAGCGAAACCAATAGAATTAACCTATGTATAGACAACATAGAAGCATTTTTAAAACATAAACCAATTAATGTAATATAAAAATTAAGATACTGCAACTCGCGGTATCTTTTTTTTAAACTAAAAGTTTGGTTTGCCATACTATGGAGTATGGTAAATGGAATTGGAAAGAATGTTTATATTTTAGGAATTGGTGGCATTAGTATGTCTGCAATTGCTGAAATTTTAGTAAATTATGGGCACAAAGTATCGGGCTATGATAAAATCATTAGTGAGATATCTAATAGGCTAAAGTGTGGTGGCATTGTGGTGGACACAGAGCCAAATAAAGAAAAAATAGCCAGTGCAGATTGCGTTATATACACATCTGCAATTAAACCAAATAATGATGGGTTTATATTTGCAAGAGAACTAAACAAACCGATTTTAACAAGGGCAGAAGCGCTTAGGCTTATTAGTGAAAATTATAATGAGGTTATTGCAATCTCTGGTTCGCACGGGAAGACAACCACGACAGCTATTACTTCGACTATCTTTGACCTATGCGAAGAAAATGTAACAACTCATGTTGGTGGGGTTATGGTGAAATATAACTCTAATGTGATAATAAAAGGCAAGGGCGGTGTGTTTATAACTGAAGCTTGCGAGTATGAAAAAAACTTTTTAAAATTGTTTCCAACTATTGGTGTAATTTTAAATTTGGAGTTAGACCACACTGATGTGTATGGTTCGTGGGAAGATTTGGTAGATAGTTATATAGAGTTTTCTAACAATATTGTAGATGGTGGTATATTAATTATTGATATAGATAGTGCGGGTGCGGATAGGGTAATTAAAGAAACCAAGCGAAATAAAAGGGTGCTTACTTTTTCGGCAACCGATAAAGATGCAGACATTAAGGTAAGTAACATAAAAAAACTAATTGGTGCTATTAGTTTTGATGTTATTTATGCAGGGCAATTTTTAGGGAACTTCTATTTGCCGTGTGGTGGAGTGCATAACGCAATTAATGCTAGTATTGCAATAATTTTAGGAGTGCTTTGTGGGTGTGATAAATCAAAAATAGAAAAAGCGGTTGGTGGATACTTGGGGGTTAAAAGAAGGTATGAAAAGGTTGGAAGATTTAAGGGGGCTGATGTTATATTTGACTATGCTCATCACCCAACCGAGATAGAAAGTGTAATAAAAGAAACCAGAGAGTTTGGTAACTACAAAAAGGTGTATGTTGTGTTTCAGTCGCATACTTATTCTAGAACTAAGTCTTTTTGGGGTGAGTTTGTAAAGGCGCTTAGTTTAGCCGACCAAGTTATTATGTATCCAATTTACCCAGCCAGAGAAAAACCGATTGCTGGGGTAACAGCAAAGCGAATGGCGTATGAAATAAGACGGCACGGCACAAGTTGTTATTATGCGAATAATTTTGATGAAATAGTTTCGTATTTAAACTATTTTATAGAAGATGGCGATTGCGTTTTGGTGCTTGGAGCGGGGGATATTGATAATTTGAGATTAAAATTATTTTAGTGCTTTTATTGTTGACATTTACTTAAGATAAATGGTATTATAAACACAGAATATATAAGGGATTAGAGTCTGTGGAGAAAGACGAAGAAAAAGAAAAGGTCTTCCTTTCGGCGTTAAAAAAGGATTACCCGTCGGTAAAACTTTCGCGCGGGGGTTATTTTATCCCCGAAAAAAACGTTCTGGTTTTTATCGAAGCGGGTTACTCGCCCCTTGACAAAGCGAAAACGGTAAAAATTTTCAATCTTTTAAGTAAAGACGAAAAAGCCGCCCTGTATTACCGTTTCAAAGAAAGCGGCGCGGACGAATTCGCGGAAAGATTCAACGGTAAAATAATATTAAAATCGGAAAACGACCTGATTTCTTTGATAGAAAAATCGGACGTTAAACTTTCGCCGCCCTTTTTAACTTTTCCCGAAAAGAGAAAGACTGCTTTTAAAGAAACGATGAAAAAAAAGAAAGCCGTAAAGTATTTGCTACTCGGCTTAACTTTTCTCGGATTAAGTTTTATTCT
>USNN01000016.1 GCA_900556185.1 uncultured Eubacteriales bacterium | reverse complement strand
ACTACTTGAACACTTTTAAAAGCACCATCATTTAGTTCCAAAAAGCCTACTGCTTTACTATCTCTTATGGTTCTTGCCCAACCACAAACTTTAACTAGTTTACCATCATAATCTTTGTATGATTTATGTAAATCACATAATTGAATTCTTTCCATACTAATTTTGTCCTTTTTTTTAATGTTCTCATTATATACTACAAAATATAATTTTTCAATTATTTTTAATAAAAAAATAATCACCAACTGCCAAATTTTGACAATTGGTGATATATTTTATTAACCTAATCTGTAGTTAACTTTAACGCCAGGACCCATTGTAGATGCTAGAGATACACTCTTAACATATTGACCCTTAGCAGCTTGTGGCTTAGACTTAATAATAGCGTCCATAAGTGTGTTGAAGTTTTCAACCAACTTTTCTTTACCAAAGCTCTTTTTACCAATAATAACGTGAATGATGTTATTCTTGTCTAGTCTGTATTCAACTTTACCAGCTTTAACATCTTTAATAGCCTTGGTAACATCAGTTGTAACAGTGCCAGATTTTGGGTTTGGCATTAAGCCTCTTGGTCCAAGCACTCTTGCAATTCTACCAACAAGACCCATCATATCAGGTGTTGTGATGCAGGCATCAAAACCTAACCAGTTCTCGTTTTGGATTTTTGCAATCATGTCTTCTGCGCCAACGAAATCTGCGCCAGCAGCTTGAGCTTCGTTAGCCTTATCGCCTTTAGCGATAACTAAAACTTTTAGTTCTCTACCAGTTCCGTTTGGAAGAACAACTGTTCCTCTAACTTGTTGGTCAGCATTTCTACCATCTACACCAAGTTTAACATGAAGTTCAATAGTTTCATCAAACTTAGCAGTAGCAGTATTAATAGCGGTTTCAACTGCTTCTTCAATTTCGTAAGCTTTAGATTTTTCAACCATCTTACGAGCAGCTTCTGTTCGTTTTCCGTGTTTCATTATACTTTCCCCCTATCCTTAGTCTTCCACGGTAACGCCCATGCTTCGTGCTGTGCCCTTAACCATACTCATAGCACTTTCAACGCTAGAGCAGTTTAAGTCTTTCATCTTAAGTTCAGCAATTTCTTTAACTTGTGCTTGAGTTAATTTGCCTACCTTATCACGATTTGGCTTTCCGCTACCACTTTCAATGCCTAGTGCTTTTAAAATAAGTACTGGGACTGGTGGTGTCTTTAAAATAAATGTAAATGATCTATCTTGATAGATAGTCATAACTACTGGAATAATCATTCCAGCTTGGCTCGCAGTACGGTCGTTAAATTCTTTACAGAATCCAGGAATGTTAATTCCGTGAGGACCTAGTGAACTACCTACTGGTGGAGCTGGAGTTGCTTTACCTGCTGGTAATTGCAACTTAACAACGGCTGTAACTTTCTTAGGTGCTGCCATTTTTGTTTTCTCCTTCTTATTTGATTTCTCAAATAGATTGTGGTTTTGTTGAGACATGAAAAAATTTATCTCTCCCACATATATGTTTTGACTAGCAATTGCTAGGTAAAACCTACATTAATTCAATTTGGTCAAAGTCTACTTCAACAGGAGTAAGTCTGCCAAACATACTAACATTAACTTTGCATTTTTGGTTTTCTGCATCAACTTCTATAACATCGCCAACAAAATCTGCAAGTGGACCAGAAATAATCTTAATTTTATCGCCAATATTAACTTTAATATCAACATTAATTTTTTCTAGTCTCATTCTTTTAATTTCGTCTTCGGTTAGTGCAAGAGGTCGCCCTGCTGGGCCACAGAAACCAGTTACTCCACGAGTGTTAACAATTGTATGCCACAAGTTGTCTGTATAACGCATTTTAACAAGGACATAGCAAGGAAACATCTTTCGTTGAACAACTTTTTTCTTGCCATTTTTTTCTTCAATAACATCTTCCATAGGAATTTTAACATCCAAAATTATGTCTTGAAGATTGTTGTTTTCAATAGTCTTTTTAAGGTTAATTAAAACCAAATTTTCATAACCAGAGAAAGTATGCACAACATACCACTTTGGTTCTACAATTTCATTATTTTCCATACTCATTCCTAATAAAAAAATTTTTAGAACGAACTTAATTTACTAATGATAAAACTAACTAATGTATCAATACCAAAAACAAGCACACCAAAAATAGCAACAATAAGTAAAACCATTCCAGTTTGCTTCATTGCCTTGCCAAATGATGGCCATGTAACCTTTTTTAGTTCACCAAAAGTTTCTTTTATTCGGCTTTTTTTAGGTTGGTCATTACCCTTTTGCTTTTTAACTTTCTTGTCTTTTTTATTAACCTTAGTACCTTTTTCTGTTGCTTTTACTTCGCTAACAGCAGTTTCTTCAACTTGTGAATCATTAAGTGTTTCTGTGTTTTTTGCCACTTTAAATTATTCCCCTTTTTGGTTAATTACTACTTTGTTTCTTTGTGAACAGTGTGCTTTTTGCAAGTAGGACAATACTTTTTCATTTCAAGTCTGTCTGGGTCGTTCTTCTTGTTTTTGTAGTTATCGTAATTTCTTTCTTTGCATTCTGTGCATTCTAAGGTAATTTTGTTTCTCATGATTTTTTCTCCACAAAAAATTAACACCCCCGAGTCTTTCAGTGAGTGTGCTTACACTTTAGCACAAGCCACCAAATTTGTCAAGGGTTTAATTTTTCTTTAATATTTATTTTAATTGCAATTGATTGTATTTGTGCATTTTGCACAAACGAAAGCCAATCTTACTATTCGTTTTCGCTTGATTGTTCTTGTTCTCTTTCAACTAGTTCAATGGTAAGAATTGCTTCTGAAACATTCATAACAGTATCCTTTAGTCCTTCTTTTTCTAACTTTTTAGACATGTGAATGTATTTTACAAAAGTGTTAAAATCTTCTTTGTTTACACCACTGATAATTGGACTTAAAGCGGTATACATTTCAGAGAAAAATACTTGGTATCTTCTATAGGTTGGAGTTTTTGCTAGTTCTCTTAACATACCAGCCTGCTTATTGCACTTATTAATGTTTTCTCTTAACACTTTAAGTTGTTCTTCGCACGCTTCTCTTTCTATTGCCTTTGCACCAATGTTTTCAAGTTTTGCCACCTTTTTAGAGTTTTCTTGTCTTAACAAATATTGACGATTAATGTACTTTGCTATAGTGTCTTTTTTCTTTAAGATTTGGTCTTTCTTTAAAGCAAATTGTTTGCTTGCTAGTTCAAACTTTTCAGCATCTGCAATAAAGCCATCTCTTTCGTTTTGAACATTTTTCACCTTTTCGCCAAACTCATTATACTTTCTTGCTAGTTCTTTGTTTTTTGCGTTGATTTTATCAACTGTTACTTTCATTTTCTTTCCCCCGAAAAATTATTATTCCCTTTCGTCTGCATTAGAAATTTCTTTCTGCTTTTGCTTTTTTGCCTTAATTCTTGCCAATTCTTCTTCTGTCTTCAAAAAACGATTATAGTTGTTTTTTGGCAAACTAACATTAGCCACAACTTTCTTTTTAGAGTTTTGCTTGCTTTCGTCCATATTTTCCCCCGATTTCCTAACCCAAACTAATTGTAGAGGTATTATGCCATACAACCAGTGTTTTGTCAATACGGGTTTCGTTTTTTTGCGTAATTTGTTTGCTTTTAAGTTTAATAATTGGTAAAATTATACTAATGGAGGACTAAATGAAAAGATACATATTAGCCATAGACGAAGGAACTACAAGCGAAAGAGTTGCACTTTTTGATACTTCTATCAACAAAATTATAGACTCTCACAGCCTAAAAATAACTCAATATTACCCAAAAGAATCGTGGGTGGAACAAGACGCGAACGAAATTTGGAACAATGTTAAATCTTCACTAGAAACCATAATAAAAAAGCACAAACTAACCCAAGATGATGTAATTGGTATTGGCATAACCAACCAACGAGAAACCACCGTTGCATGGAATAAAGCAAGCGGACTAGCGGTAACCAAAGCCATAGTTTGGCAGTGCAAGCGAACCGAAAGTTATTGCAGTGGGTTGCCAGCAAAAACCAAGGAACTTATAAAGCAAAAGACTGGGCTAGTTGTGGATAGTTATTTTAGTGCAACCAAAATGCGATGGCTTTTATCTAACGATAAAGACGTTAAAAAGTCAGCAAAAGACGGGGCTTTAGCACTTGGCACCATGGATAGTTTTTTAGTGTATAAACTAACTGGCGGAAAAACATTTGCTACCGACACAACAAACGCATCTAGAACAATGCTTGTAGACATTTCTTCCCCATTTAACTATGATGAAGACTTGTTAAAACTATTCGATATAAATAAGTCATTCTTGCCAGAAATTAAAAATAGTGCCGATAATTATGGGCTTGCAAAAACCATAATTGGCGATATTCCAATTTTATCTGTTATTGGCGACCAGCAATCTAGTTTAATTGGTCAAGGTTGCATAGAAACTGGCAAGGCAAAAATAACCTACGGCACTGGCGGATTTTTGCTTGTTAACTCTGGCTTAAACCTACTTAAAAACAATAACTTAACATTAAATACGGTTGCATACTCCATTTCTGGCACAACGACCTATGCAATTGAGGGTAGCATATTTAATGTTGGTAGCACATTGGAATATTTAAAAAACACCCTAAACCTATTTGATAGTTACGCAAATCTAGATAATATCTGCAAGCAAGCAGGATCCGACCAAGTATATTTTCTTCCAGCATTTTCAGGGCTTGGAGCCCCTTATTGGTCTGGCTCAGTTAAAGCTGGAATATATGGCTTAACACTTGGCACCGAAAAAGCAGATATTGTTAAAAGTGCAATTGAGAGTTTTGCACTAATTGTCGCCGATATATCTAGGTATTTATCTAGCCTTGGAATAAAAATCAAGCAACTTTCTGCAGATGGTGGCGTTAGTAAATGCAATTATCTGTTAGAGTTTCAATCTGCAATTCTTGGATGTAATGTTGTGCGTATGGCGGAAAGTGAAAGCACTTCTCTTGGGGCAATATTCTTAGCAGGTCTACAAGCAGGCACTTATCACAAATTAAATGAAATTTCTAGAATGGCAATTCCTGCCACCACCTTCTCTCCAAAAGCGACCAAACTTAAAGCCTCTAAACGACTTGCCGAATGGGATAAGTTTGTTATGAGCACACTATCTAACAACTAAAATTTTACTACTTAAAAGAGCCTAAACATTTCCAGTTTAGACTCTTTTATTTTTTGTAATTTGCTTAATCGCTTTATAATAAACACTTTCACCTTGCTATGCCACACATAGCACCATGTTAAAATGTTATTCCACTGCGTTTTTATATCTATTTACGCACTTAACATTAACACCTGTTCTAGACTTGCCCAAACTCTTGCCTGTGCTGGTTCGGTTCTGGTTATCTAAACTATCAGTGTTTACAACTGACTTGTTTCCGTCTTGGTCTTCAATAATTAGGTCGTATGGGTCTTTAACTAGGCTTGCATATACAAGTTTATCCCCATTATTAGTCTTATTAAGTTCAATAATCTTAACACCCTTTCGGTATCTTGCCATTGGCTCAATTTCAACAAGTTTAACCTTTTTAGCGTAACCCTTGTCTGTTATAACCACAATACGGTCTTTAATGCTTGCTTGGCTTACAAGCACTGGCTTATCGCCTTCTGCTAGCATTATTCCTTTAACACCGCCTGAAATTCTACCTTGCACAGGAATATCGTCCATAAACGCGTTTAAAACGAACCCATTTTTAGTAACAAACACCATTGTATCTTGTTCTACTTTGGTTAATGGTTGAACATCTATTAAGTTATCCCCATCTTTAAACTTTGTTGCTTGATAATAATTCTTTAATAAGTAATATTCTTTCCATGCAGTCTTTTTAATCATACCATCAGAACTTAAGAACAATAACATTTCTTCGCCTAGTTCTGGTTTTGATTGGTCTGGCATTTCAAACACTGCTACTGGATATTCGCCAGGAGTTGCGTCTTTACTAATATCAGACAAGCTTAGGCCTTTTTCTCTCCACTTACTTTCTGGAATATCTTCGCCATACATTTTAAATGCGTTACCAAGATTTGTAAAGAATATAATTTGCTTATCAGTAGTGGTGCTAATTAATTTTGTGAATATGTCTGTATCACCACATCTATCATTCCACTCTTTTGTTGCACTGCTAAAGTGTTTTGCTGGCATTTGTTTAATTGTGCCCGCCTTAGTTATTCCAATGACAATGTTTTCAGTTGGTTTTTTGTCATCTACAGCCTTTAATTCGTAATCATCAATTGAAGACAAGATGTTTGATTGTCGGTCTTTTTTGAAGCGTTTTTTTATGTCATTTAGTTCATTTTTAACTATCTCAAACTGCAACTTCGTGCTTCCCAAAATTTCAGTTAGTTTTTTAATTAATGTTTGAACCTCAGCCAGTTCTTGCTCCAGTTTATACACTTCTAGGCTAGTTAGTCTTGCAAGTCTTAGGTCTAGAATTGCTTGCGCTTGACGGTCGCTTAATTTAAACCTATCCATCAATCGTTTTTTAGCGGTTGGTGTATTTTCACTAGTTTTAATAATTTTAACAACTTCGTCTATGTTTTTAACAGCAATAACAAGCCCTAACAAAATATGCTCACGCTCTTTTGCGTTATCTAGGTCAAACTTGGTTCTTTTGTATATAATTTCGCGTTGATAGTTAACATAATACGAAACAATTTGCAACAAACTCAATTGTCTTGGTTTTTTATCTGCAACCGCAACAAGGTTAATACCATAAGACACTTGCAAGTTAGTATATTTAAACAAATAATTTAAAATTGGTTCCGGTTCAAAATCTTTTTTAACTCTAATTACTGCTCTCATTCCATTACGGTCAGATTCATCGCAAATTTCAGCAATTCCCGCAAGTTCAGTCTTTTTTGCATCTCTAAGTTCCAATATTTTTGTAAGCAAAGCAGACTTATTTACTTGATAAGGAAGTTCGGTTATAACAATAGTTTTCTTGTCGTTATCACCCTTTTCTATATGAACCTTGGCTCTAATTAAAATTTTACCCTTACCTGTTTCATACGCCTTTACAAGTTCCTCTCCTGCGATAATAGAGCCACCTGTTGGAAAGTCTGGCCCCTTTATATGTTTCATCATCTCTTTTAGAGTAATTTTAGGATTATCTATATACGCAACAACGCCAGAAATTGCTTCAGCTAGGTTGTGTGGAGGTATATTAGTGGCTAACCCTACCGCTATGCCAGTTGCACCATTTACTAGTAGGTTTGGATATCTACTAGGCAAAGTTGCAGGTTCTTTTAGGGTATCATCAAAGTTGTAGTTCCAGTCTACAGTGCCTTTATCTAAATCTCTTAGCATTTCAAGGGCTAGCGGTGCCATTCGTGCTTCAGTATATCTCATTGCAGCAGCACCATCACCATCCACCGAGCCAAAGTTACCATGACCATCCACCAAGCACTCACCCATATTAAATGGTTGTGCCATTCTAACCATAGCATCGTAAACCGATGTATCGCCGTGTGGATGATATTTACCTAAGCAATCACCAACAATTCTTGCAGATTTTCTGTATGGTTTATCTGGGGTTACACCAAGTTCCATCATAGAATATAATATTCTTCTTTGAACTGGCTTTAAGCCATCTTCTACCCGTGGCAATGCTCGGTCTAGAATAACATGCTCTGAGTATGGCATCATACTTTCGTGCATAACCACATCGACTGATTTTTGAATTACATTTTTGCCAAGCCCTGCTTGCACAAGTAGTTTTTGTTTGGTTTCTTTTTTTATTTCAGCAACTTCTTCAGGAGTTGTATTTTCTGTAACATCTTCATCTACTTCTTTTTGCAAAAGTTCATCTAAGCCCATTTGCCCATCTATTATGCTTGGTTCTTCAGGTGTGTTATCTTCCACACCCATCTCTTGCTTTATTTTATCTATTCTAGAGTCAGACACCTTGCTAGATGTGCTTTTCTTTTCTTTTTCTGTGTCTTTTGTATTATCGCTCACTTATAATTTTCTCCTTAATAACACTCATTCTTAGTTTAGTATATCATAAAAAAACAAATAAAAGCAAACAAAAATTAATTACAAAAACGCCACACCCCCACATATCCCTTTAATTTACCCACTTTAAAAGCAACCAAGACTAAAAAAAGCCTTGCATGAAAATCACACAAGACTAATTTTTTATTAAACTATTAGTGGCACAATAACGCCAGCAATAACAACTAATAAGCAAACAAAATATAACACTTTCCAAACTGTTGGCTTTTTAGCAACATATCTCCAAGCAAGCACAGCTGTTATGCAAATCATAATTGCAGTCGCCACACCTTGAAGTGCTGATACAACTTTTAGGTTAACCCCAGCCAAAGAAAGTATCATAGAAACCAAATAAAGAATAGCCACCGCAACAATCACATACATAGAAATTTTATTTAAACCCCATACGGTTGTGCTTTTAGATGAACTAGACTTTGTTGATGAACTCTTTTTTTCTGCCATAATCATCCCTCCTTAAATTTCGACATAATTATAGCACACAAAAACCCATAATGGCAATTATTTTGAATGTATTTTAAGTGATAAAATTTCCGATTTGCAATTCCGACTGCAAATTGTTTGCAAAATAAAACTTGAAGTAATATAATAATTTTTGTAAGGAGATAACTATGATAGAATTTAGATACGACACTCAATTATTAATTGAGGGTAAAAACCTAGATGAAAAAGCAATCCGCGATTATTTTAATAATAACTTAGTTGGTGATTGCTTAATCGCAGTTGGTGATGACGAATTAATTAAAATTCATTTCCACACCAATGAGCCTTGGAAAGTGTTAGAATACTGCTCAGGGCTTGGCGAAATCTACGACATTGTTGTAGAAGATATGGACCGTCAATCTAGAGGTCTACAAGGTTAAAACAAAAAATCACAGGAGTAGTTCCTGTGATTTTTTATTTCTTAGTCGTTCTTAGTTGTTACCCTTGTTTCTGGTAAGCACAATAATAAAACACCTGCAATCGTATTAACAAAAATAAGAGTGCATACTTTAAAGCCAACCGAAATTGGTTCACCACTTTTCATTTTATTGTTAAGTGATATTGTCATTGGTATCATCCAGCAAAGTGGAATTATGCAAAACGCAAAAGCGACACAACTAATTATCATAAAAATAAACGCAATTTGAAGCATAGTGTTTGCATTATCTCCGCTTACCACTCTTGTAGAATCAGTAGCACAACCACAATTAGGGCAAACCACCGCTTCATCATCTATTTCTTTTCCACACTTTTTGCAAAACATAAATTACTCTCCTTTTAGTTTATACATAAATTATACGCTTATTAGATTTACCGTGTCAAACAATTGCTGTGTTTTTTGTTGATAAATAATCAATATCCTATTCCTTTTCGTTTTCAGTTTCTTTGTCCACTATGGTTTCAAGGTTATCGTAATAATTAATTTCATTAATTTCTTTTTGTTTTATGGCTTTAATTTGTTCTTCAAATGGCGCCAATTCTTTACCTATATAGTGGTGAACGCCCTGCTTTTTTAACTCAAGTAGTTCCTTTATTTCACCTGCTTTTTCTGGGTAGTTGTGAGCAAGATACCTTACCCAATCACCCGACAAATCTTTTAAATAATACTTAGATATATCCATCTTTTTGTAGTCTAAAACTTTTTCGCTATACACATCAAACTTAATATTACTAACATCAAAAAACAACTCCAATTCTTTTTTGTCAGTTAGCCTATAAACCTTTGCTGGCACCATTCCAAGTAAATAAGCAATTGATTCTTCTCTTAATTCACCAGTCCACAAAACGCCCTTAGAAAATAAAAACTTTTTAACATCTTTTACTGAATAATATTTTTCCATATTTCTCCTCAGTATTCGGTTTACTTAACACCCAAATCTTTCAAAACTCTCTCTGAGTTATCTATAAATCTTTTAGTTAACATATATTGTTTTGTTTCTTTATAACCAACGCTCCGCATCAGTATAGTTTTTTCAATTCCAAATTTCTTTAAGTATATATTTATCACTTTAATTATACCTTAACTGTATTTCATAAGTCAACATTTAAAAAAGATAGGCCTCACTTGCCTATCTTTCATTATTTTCTTCGTTATTGTTTTTAATATAATTTACGCCACTAAAATGAGATTTAAAAAACTCACCTGCATTGTCTACAATATTGTTAAAATCTTCATGCGTAAGTTCTGGTTTGTTCAATGCGTCCATAAAGGCGACCATATTACCAAACGCCCAAAAATAATTAGACTTACCCAAACCTTTTTGGTCGGTTATAAGCCTTTCCACTTGGTCGCAATATAGTTTTACCGCCTGTTTTCTGGTTATAGCTTCATCTATTTTAAATTCGTCTTTAATAACTGGAGCATATGTGGCTTCATTAAAAAAGCCCCGCATAATCTCTAAATCATAAACAAAATCTTCTGCTTTGTTTTTGTATCTCACAAACATAAGGTCTGTAAAACTTCTTGGTAAATAATTTCTTCTTGCCATATTACTTCTCTTTTTTATTCGTCTTCACGCAAATCATTGGTTTCTAGTTTGTTCATAAGAGACTTAAATCGGTCTGCATCAAACTCATCAAAAACCTCAAATTTTTCCATATGTGTAGCACCATTTAAAAAGTCAATAGATGCAAAAAGTTCTTCCTTGTGGTCATTAGAGTTAATTGCGCTTATAAGTTTTTTCAACTTGGCCTGCAGTTTATCCATTTCCATACTGCCACTAGCCCCAGACTGTGCAATCTTTAAAAATGGCATTTCAAAGTCATTTTCTTGGAAATATTTTGTATTGCTGTATTGTAAATTATTTAAGTATGTTTGTAGTTGGTTAACATCTATCGCATACCCAACCCCATAATTATATGTCGAATTTTTAGCAGACAACTTATACAAGTTACCCATGGTAGTAGGAAAATGGAAATGTGGTGCTTCAACATGGTCTGGGTAAACCATCGTATAAAATTGTGGCATTGTGCCATTGTTATTTAGGTTATAATTAATATGCTTTCGGCTGTCATGGTCGTATCTATACAACAATACGCCGTCTTTAATAAACCCATGCTCTAAGCCATAAGGCAAATAATATTGATGAACCGAAAAGTTTTCCGCTTTCTCTGCTAAAAATTCAACTTCGTCAATATTGGCAGGGTCGCCATACTCCATAAGTTTTGCAAAAAGTCTAAATTGTTCCTTTAACATATTATTGGCTTTACTGCTTTTTCTCTTTTCTAACTCAAATTGCATTGTGTTTAAAAAATAAACAAAAACCGTTCTTGTTTTGCCCGCATGGTTTTTATCTGGGATAGTAACCCTACCTCTAGACAAATACGAATAATTAAACCGCCTATGAACTGGGTCTATAGACCGTTGATACGACCCAATATATAGCATTTCCTTCGGGCAAGCAAGCAATGCGTATCGCATTTCGCTAGAGAGTAGAATGTTTTCTTTTTGTAATCGGTCGGTTCGTATGTTCGACCTTATAAAGTCTAGAATGTCGTTTCTATCAATGCTCCCAAATTTTGTTGGAAAGTCATATAAATAAGTCGCACCAAGTTCCTCACTAGCCGTTTGAATAAGAGCGTCATATGCCTCGTTCACTTCTTGCTGATTATGTAATTCGCCACTAGTGATAAACTCACTGCTCTTCATAAAATTATATAAATCAAAATTATTTTCGTTTCCCATAAATTAATTATACCAAACCTCTCACCTTTTGTCAATTTCCTTGAGGTTTAACAGCTCTGGCTGTTTTCATTCTCATAAACTTTTTCTACCACCGCTCTTAGTTCTGGGTTTAACTTGTTTAAGGCTTTTACTTTCAATTCTTCTGGCACGCCATATCTCGCTTCTAGCACACTGCCCACAATGCACGCATTAGTGTCGGTATCTCCACCAAAAGACAAAGCAAGCCCTATTCCATCCTCAAAACTTTTTGCATTGAATATAGAATACAAGCAAACACCCATAGTGTCATCACACCTATAGTTAAATGATTGTAATTCTGGCTTAACTATATTAAGATTTAGCCTCTCCTTGATGTAATCTTTGGCATAACCTTTTTTGAAAAAATACACCAAAAGAGCAATAATTTCAGCACTAGTTACCGCCTCTGCCGTGTTGTGAGATGGACTTGTAGCATAAATTGCATTTAGCATAACTTCTTTTTCGGTGTTAAACAAATACCCCACTGGCGAAACTCGCATCATCGCCCCATTGCCAAAACTTTTGCCAATTTCGTTAGACTCTGCCCACTTAATTAAATTGGGCGAAAACATCGTCTTAAAATATGGCACATTCTTTGGAACATCATATTTATATTTGTTTACATACTCCCTTAATGTTTTGCCATAGTCTTTTTTATTTATAATTGCATCCATTATAGCAATTGTTAAAATTGAGTCATCCGAAATAAAGGCATTGTCTTCAATAACTTTGCCCATCTTAACTCCGCCAACATTCTTAACTTGCCCATATTCATACACCGACCCAGCAAGGTCGCCAATAATTGCCCCTATCATACTTTTTCTCCTATAACCTTATTATAGCACACCCAATCTAGCCACTTGCAACAACTATTACCCGCACCCCAAACCTATTGTATTATTTGAACAAAATTTAAAACTTCGCACTAAAAAAACGCCCCACCAGAAACAAATTCTCTAGTGGAGCGACTAAAATATATATTAAATTTTCTTCATATCTTCATAGCGAATAGTGGTATCCCAACCACCAACAACTTCGCCTTCGTGTTTATTAATACCAGTATAACTTAAACTGCTATCTTCATATCTACGGAACTGAAAAACCGCTTGGTTCATAAGCCCAGCATTAAATAGCCCAAGAGATGTTAAAAGTTCAAAATCTTTAACATCCAAACCAGTAACCCTTTTAAATAAACCTGGCTCTAGTTGCGTAATAACATCTTGTAAAACTTGTTCGCGAAAATCAGTTAAATACATAAAAATTGGTATACGAGTTGCAAACTTAATAAGCTTTTCTTGTATTTGTTTTCTTTTCGATTTGTATTCTTTTTCTTCTTCAGATATTTCCTTCTTTTCTTTTTCTGTTAAATCTCTGCCTTCGTCTGCAGCGGTCTTTTTAATCTTTTTTACAGCGTTAGACTTGTTTACAATAATCTCAATATCACTTCGCATATTAAGGTTTCTAAAGCCTTCTATGTTCATTAACGCATCCATTGCTTTAGGATTATTTAATAACCTTTCAAGCGTTGCGTTTTCAACATTAACAAGCATAGCACTCTCCCAACGCCTAGCCAAAAGAGTTGCAGTCGTTCCACTGGTCGCAATATCCAACAACTCACCAGGGCTAATGTTTTTCATTGTCATACCATCGTAAGATAACACTGGCAAAAATTGAATAAAGTCGGCAACTTTCTTTTCTGGATTTGTATCAGATATATCAAGCCTGCAAGAATACTCTTGAATTTGTCTTAATGCTCTGTCTGGAGCAAAATCAAATATGTAACACTCTTTTTTTATAATTTCTTCTTCATTTGGGTTTAACCCATCAGGATTTTTAAGCGTCCAAGGAGATTGAACCCTAAACGCTGATTGGAAATAAGTTTCAGGGCTAGATAAGTTTCTTAGCATAAAAATGCCAGTCCAAGGCTTAACCGTTACACCCGTTGTTAATTTTCCGCAAGAAAGCGTAATTGTTTTTGTTTTTAATGGTTCACTTGTCATTGCCCGCTTTACTGGTTCTAATGCCGATAGTCCAACACCTGCACGAGTACCCGCACAAACAATAACCTTGTAATCGTGATAAAACACATTTTGTCTTTCTTTTAACAAATTACCCATAGCATAACAACTTGCAACATTTGGCAAAAACCAAATAGTATGCCCAAGAACTTCTTGTAAATTTGCTTTACTTGTAGTGAACGGTAGTATTGCTTTTTCAGCACCTTGTTTTAGGTTGTCTACGGTGGTTTCACTAAAACTACCACGAATAAGGTCTAGCCACTTCTGAACTTCTTGCTTGTATACAAACTCTGCATTCTCATATTCACCCCGTGCCGAAAAGAATGTGTTTAAATCAAACTCATTGTATTCGCCTTGAAGTGCAACTTCTCTTATAGAATCTGGAAGTTGGTATGTCATTAATACAATTCTTGGCAAACTAGCATAAGGGTTATTTTCACCACGCCAATTTTCTTTGGCTCGTTGTTCGTCAGAGTAAGTCCAGTTGTATATTTGTTCTTCCATAAATTCGCCATTCGCAATTGCTCTAAACGGCGTGCCAGAAAGATATAAGTAATATGATGTTGTAATTGGCATAATCTGCTCAATATCACTTTCACTTTGGTTTTCAGTGAACAGTTTGTTTGTTACATCCTTATCTAGTTCGTCCTTTTCAAAAAGTTCCCTTGCATTATCTCGCCAAGCACCAAAATGGTACTCATCAAAAACAACCAAATCCCAATTAGTTGTGTGCACCCACTCGTTCTTTGGCTTAATCATTCCATCTTTAAGACCTAAATAATCTTGAAACGAACCAAAACAAACAATAGGTCTATTTTTATCACATTGCTCACCAGTAAGTTTGGTATGACGGGATACAAACTGCCACCCTTCAAAATCTATATGAGTGTTTAAGTCTTCTTCCCAAGAACATTCGACAGCTGGCTTAAATGTAAGTATAAGAATTTTTTTTAGCCCCATTTTTTTAGCAAGTTCGTAAGTAGTAAAGGTTTTACCAAATCTCATCTTTGCATTCCATAAAAAATGCGGAATGATTTTAGGGTTGTCTTTTTTTATTGCATTGAAATATCTCTCAGTCTTTTCTATTGCTTTAATTTGTTCGGGTCGTGGTCTAAAATTAGCAGTCCTTTTTTCTTTATTCTCAATATTGTTCTTTAGTGCAAACACCACACTTTGAACGTCTTGAACCGTGCACTTATACCATTCTCCATTAATATTATCAAAATGCCTTCTCAAAATTTTAAAGACATCATAATCTTTAAAATACGAGCCATCTTCTCGCATAGAACTTTCCAAATAAACCACTTTATATGGCTTTTCGCCAGGAAGCAGTGTTGGGTAATGTTCTCTCATTCTTTCTTCAATATTTCTAGTTGTAAAACCAACTTTTAAATACCCTTTATATTGTGGGTGATTGTCAGTATAAGCATAAATTTGTGGCTTTATCTGCCTAGGAAAAAATTCGTTAGTCATTTCTTTACTCCCATTTTATTCCGCTACTGGATTTTGTTATTTTTTTCGCCACAGAATTATAGCCCAGATGAACAAAAAATTGTTTTAGCGTCCTGATGTCCTG
>USNN01000015.1 GCA_900556185.1 uncultured Eubacteriales bacterium | reverse complement strand
TGTTGGTGCCTATACTATGGAGCTGATGACGGGAATCGGACCCGTGACCTCCGCCTTACCAAGGCGGTGCTCTACCGACTGAGCCACATCAGCACTGACAAATAGTATTATATATCACTATAGACTCATTTGTCAACATTTTTAATTATTTAAACTAAAACAATTTTAAATATACCTTAGCTTATTAAAAACCAACCCACTACCCCACTAAAATTTTTTAAAAATTTACAAAAAGTGCGTTTAATAATTTTTAGATTTTCACAAATTAAGTTATAATCAATATATATAAAATGCTAAGGAGAATATTATGAAATTAACACCCGAAGAAAAAGCCATTCTTGATGGCAAAGAAGGCGAAACCAAAGCCAAAATTATGAAAACATTGGTAGAGTTTGGCGATGTTTTTGGTGCTAAAAGGCTTGTGCCGGTAACTGCTAATGGGCACCTAGTTACATCATTTGGCATTGGGCTATTAAAGCCCGTTTACCGAATTATGGATGAAATTATTGAAGCGGGACTAAAAACAAAATATCCATTTACTGTAGACCCAAGACCACTAGACTACCAAAATGTGAAAGTTGACCTAATTAACAAACTTGTATTTAGTAAAATTATGTATAGCAAGCAAGAATACTATGAAAAACAACTTGAAAAAATTGGGCTAAAAAATAAAGACGCATTTACTTGCACTTGTTACCTACCAGAGGTTGGCAACACACCAAAATATGGCGACATTTTAACTTGGGCTGAGAGCAGTGCTGTTGTATTTGCGAACTCTGTATTAGGAGCAAGGTGTAATCGTAATAGCGGCATGCTAGATATTTTTGGTGCAATATTAGGACTTGTCCCTGAATTTGGGCTATTAACAGATGAAGGAAGAAAAGCGACTTGGGTTATAGAAGTTAAAACAAGCAAACTTCCTGAAGCACAAATACTTGGCAGTGCAATTGGCATGAAAGTTATGGAAGCCGTTCCTTATGTTAAAGGCCTTGATAGATTTTTAGGAACCGAATTAAACGATAGCACCATTTCCTATTTAAAAGACTTTGGTGCTGCAACCGCATCTAATGGTGCTGTTGGCTTGTATCACATTGAAAACCTTACCCCAGAAGCAAAAAAGTTTGGTGAAAAGTTATTATGTGAAAAAGTTAAAACTTATGTAATCGATGACGCCGAACTAGAAAGAGTGTATAACTCTTACCCAGTTATGTGGAAAAACAAATCTGCAAAACCTACACTTTGCTTTATTGGATGCCCACACTTAACCTATACCCAATTATTAGATTGGACAAAAAAGATTGAAAATGGTTTAAAATTATCTAACAAAAAGCAAGTTGCAGTTAGAACTATTATGACAACCTCACCTGACGTTTTAAATAGGTTTAAATCTACCCCTGAATACAATAAACTAATTTCATTTGGTGTTAAACTTTCTTCTATTTGCCCATTAATGTATACCAATAACCCTATTGCCGGCTCTAAACCAATTATTACAAACAGCAACAAACTTAGAACCTATTCTAAGTCTAGGTATTATAAAGACGAAGATATTGTTAAAATTATATGTGAGGTAAAGTAATATGCAAAAGAAAACATTTAAAGGCAGAGTTATTTGTGCGGGTGAATATGAAGGCAGTTGTGTTGTTTCTCGTCAAGGTGTTAACACACTAGCAACATTCCAAAAATCTGCACTAAAAAACGCAAAAGAAGTTATTGGTTCAGACCAAAACAACCCAGATGTATATGGTGAAAATTTAACTGGTATTGCTCTAATTCTTCCCCAAACTATTGGTTCTACCACGGGCGGGCTTGTAATTCAAACAATTTGCCAAATGAAAATTAACCCATCAGCCCTACTATTTGCCGACGAAATAGATTCACTTGCAGCAAGTGGTGTTATTCTTGCAAAAAATTGGGAAAACTCAAAAATTATTGCAATAGACAAACTTGGTAAAGACATACTAAAAGATATTAAAACGGGTGATAAAATTAAAATAAGTTTAGATGGCACTGTTACCATTATTGAATAAAGAAAAAACTAGCGTATTTTTGCGCTAGTTTTTTTTATGTTTAAAATAATTAAAACTTGATGTAGTTATTTCTGATTGTCTCTAATAGTTCAAGTATCCTGTTATTTAGATTTATTTCTTTCCCGCTATTTGTGCCAACTTGTTTGTTTTCAAGCGTTTTAAGAGCCCATACAACAAAGTCCGCTAAATATAAATATGGATAATCATCACGTGCTCTAAAAGATACTTTTATAGAATCTTTTTCATTTAAAGTTATATGAGTTATGGCTTTATCTGTTTTTAATGTTTCATCACACATTATTTCCGCTATGTCACTTTTTCTATTGCTTGAAACTATATACTTATAAGCATTATATAGGTTCATAACAAAAGCGTATCCTTCAGGCGTTATTTTGCCTTCTGGTTTTGTTTTAAACACAACTTCAGAAACCAAGTTTATTTCACGCAGTAACTTTTTGTTGTTATACATTTCTTCAGTAAAGTTTTGCACTATTACCTTAATATCAAAATCTTTTATAATTTTTATAAATTCTTTAGTGTAGCGAAGAAAATCTTCTGGCTTAATATTTTCGTAACCATTTTTGCGGTTATACATATCGTCGAAACAAAAATGCTTTATTTTATAATTATTTGTGGCGTCGTTTAGTGCATCGTAAATTCTCATTGCAATATTCATTAGTTTTTCTAACGGCAATAAACATCCCACCGTAGTTCTATCTTGGCTATCTGTGCCATTTAAATTTTTCTTGTCTGCAAATCCTATGTCGTCCAGAACATACAAGTATTGCATTATTATTCTCCTATTTACTATTGTATTTTATTTTTAATTAAATTCCTGCAACCAACTTAACTGTTGACCCGTTAGCACCTTTATAAACTTCTAGTTTTTGTGCTATTCTTTCTTGTAATTCTGGAATATGTGATATTAAACCAATTACCAAATTTTGACTTTCTAGTTTTATTAGTGAGTCTACAATATATTCACAATATTCTTTATCTAGCGTACCAAAACCTTCATCTAAGAAGAAAAAGTCTATACTCTTATTAGATTTTGTTGCAATTGCATCCGATATTGAAAGTGCAAGAGCCAGTGATACAACAAACAATTCACCACCCGAAAGTGTTGAAACAGGTCTAATGCTACCATCATTAAAGTTGTCTATCACAAAAAACTCTTTATCTTCATATTTTAAAACATATCTGCCATCCATTAATACTTGCAACTTGTTAGACGCCATATATGATATATCATCTATAAATTCTTCGGCAATAAACTCTAGTAATGCCTTACCTTTAAGTGCATCATAAAGCATATAAACCGTATCGAACTCTTTATTAAGTTTTTGATATTCACTTGTAAGTTCTGCGTGCTTTTTAACCAGTTCTTCTTGCTTTTCTATTTCTACATTAACTTTAATTAAGTTATCCCTTAGTTCTCTAAATTGTTTATTTAACTCACTTATTTGCAACGCCAATTGATTTGTGATGGTTTCACTAGAAACTCTGCCGTCTAGTTTTTCATCTATTTCTTTTAGTCGTTTTTTTGCAAACTCATAGTTCTTTTCGTAATTTTCAACCAAATTAGATAGTTTGTCTATCTCGGTTTGGTCTAATAAGAACAATTTAGCATCTGACAAATTTTCTATGTTTAACGCCTTTAATATTTTAGATATTCCATCAGCCAACCTTTTATGTTCTTCCATATGGGCTTTATTGGATAAAACCAAACTATTAAGTTCCGCTTCGTGAGTTTGAATAGATTCTCGTTGTTCGCTAACTAGTTTGTCTATTTCTGCAATGTTATATTTAATGCCTTCAATTTCTTTTTCTTGCAAGTTATAGGCATTTAACACGTTAAAGTCTGAAACTTCCGCACCAATTTCAATTTCACTTTGCTTTATTAGTTTATCTATATCAGTTATCTTAGTTTCTAAGTTTTCAGCCGTTTTTAACTCTATTGCAAGCTTAGTTTCATAATCTTTAATTTTATTATCTATGCTATCAATTAGTTCTACTAGTTCATTTCTAGATTTTAGTAAACCATCTAACCTTTCGCTTAGTTTTTGCATTTCAGAAAGTTTATCTTTTATGTCTTCCTTTTCGCTAACTAGACCTAATAGTTGAGTATCCTTATCTTTTATGCTAGAAGACAAACTGCCACAAATTTCTGCAAATGTTTCAACATCTAAATGTGATAAAGCAAGTATGCAATTTTGCTTAACTAAATCCGCTTCTACCTTATGCAACTTTTTGATTAGTTCTCTTTCTAATTTTTGTGCTTGCTTTAAGGTTTCTATTCTTAATTTTAAGGTATCTTCAATTGCTTTTAACTTTTCATCTTCGTTAATTATGGTTGTGTCTAAATCTAGGTTAAACGCCATTTTTACTCTTTTTGTGTAATCTGCGTCTTTTTCTTCTAGTATGCTAAATTCTTTTTCGCAAGTTTCTATTTCAGTTACAATTTTAGATATTGAGAATATTAAATTGTCTTTTGTTTCTTCGCATCTCTTTTTTGCTGTTTCTAGGTCTTGAATGTCTTTATCTATAACCATAAGGTCAATAGAATCAACATTCGCTTTTTGCATAACTTCTGCCCTGCATACTGGACACTCGTCGCCAATTTTAACAGTGTCTATAACATCAGCTAAACCATTTTGAGATAGATATGAATATTTTTCTTCACGTAAAGCCGACAGTTTAATTTCCATATCTTCTATATTGTGATTTATGTCCGCAATTTTTTTGTCTAGTTTTAGTTTTTCGTTTTCTAAGTAGTCTTCTCTGTTTTCATATTCTTTAATTTTGGTCGCAATTTCTAGTCGTAATGCTAATATTCCGCTTACTTTTTCTTTTAGTTTTGCAAAACTATTAGATTGCTCATTAATCTCATCCGCCACCAAACTTATTGTATTTTCACCAACGACCTTTTTGCCTGAAATATCTTGACGTACCTTTCTAATTTGTTGCAATAGTAATTTTTTAGAGTTTTCTAGTTTCTCTTTATTTTCTATTGCAATTGTCATAGATTGAACCGCACCCGAATGTTTTTTAGATAAATAATCTTGGTACGATTTTAACTCTACCACATATGCCGACAAACTTTTATATTCTAAAACACTTTCAAAGCCATTTAGGTCGTTTCTAACAGTTGTTATATCGTCATCTAGTTCTTTTAGTTTTCTGGTTTCTACACCCTTTTCAACTCTTTCATCGTTTAACAACTTTTTTAACTCATCTATCTTTAAAACAGATATCTCTCTATCACCACGCAAGTCTTCTCTTTCTGCTTTTTGACCAACAAGTTTTAGTTCGGTTTGTTTTAATGCTTTTAATCTTTCAAGACGTGCAACCGACTTCTCTAATGACTTATTTAGTTCTTCTTTGTGTGTCAACTCATTGCAACAAAACTCATCTGTTCTAGCCTTTTCAGCCTTTAATGATTCGCCTGTTACATAAATGCTATCATTTTCATCTAAAAGCATTTTGTTCAGTTCGTCTATTCTATCAAAGGCGTATTTATTGTTTAATAGAGTTTTTGCTCGGTCTAGTGTTACTTTTTGAGTTTTTATATTAGCCTTTGTTTTTTCTAGTTCTGTTAATTCGTTCTCTAGGTTTTCTTTTTCTTCGCAAAGTTTTGCAACTTCTTTTTCGCTCGCTTCGGTTTTAATTAAGGTATCAAGTTCCTTTTCCTTTGCTTCTATAGTTGTTTCGGTGGTTTGTTTTTCTTGCTTTAATTCGTCCAATTTCTTAGGATCCACGTCACCAAGAACTTCCAACTTGCCACTAACAACATCTCTATCTTTTTGAACTGCATCTAGCCTATTTTTAACTTTATCCCACAATTCTTGACCATATTTATTAAGGTCAAAAATATTGCCAATAATATTTACTCTTTCATTTGGCTTAGCCTTTAAAAAGGATGCAAATTCACCTTGTGGCAATGCAATACACTTGCAAAATTCGGCATCAGACATACCAATTAAGTTCGCAATAAAGTTATCTACCTTATTAGCCCCTTCCACTATTTGTCTACTGCCAAAGCCACCAATTTCGTAAACCTCTGCAATTTGGTCTACTTCTTGGTCGTTTTTAGGTTTTCTTTTAAAGGTTCTTATAACTCTATATTCTTTTTCTACACCATTTTCTGCATATGAAAATTCAAACGAAACCACCGCCTTTTTAGACTTTAAATTAATAAAGTCTGCATTGGTTTTGCTTCTATGAACTTTGCCATATAGTGCTAAAATTATGGCGTCTAATATTGTAGACTTACCACTACCTGTGGCACCGAAAATACCAAATACGCCACGGCTAGTTAACCTTGTAAAATCTATAACCTGCTTAGTTGAAAAACTATGCAAGCCTTCTATCTCTAATTTTATAGGTTTCATCTTGCTTTATCCTCCATTAGTTCTTTAAACAAGGCTACTACTTCTCTTGTTGGTTCTACACACTTTTTTTGCTTATAAAATTCTATAAACAATTTTTCTTCACTAAGCGATTTTCTATTGTTTATATAATTTACTGGGTCTAGGTTTGGTGTCTTTGGTCTTAGCATCACTCTTGTTACACAAGGGAAATTTTGCTTTATAGATTTAATGTCGTTTCTTGAAAGTGGTTCATCTTGCACGATTGTTAAATTAACTATGTCGCTGTCTTCAAAAACTTTCAACTTTTCAGACGCTTCTGCCATTCCGCCATACTCAACTTCAACCATCTTTGCTGGGGTTTTTAATTGGTAATACTCTATATCTTTAATGCCGTGCTTTGCATTTGTGTCTATTAAAACAACACCAGCCGTTTTTTGCTTAAAATCATAAAAGCAAGGCGAACCAGAATAACAATAGTTTCCTTTTAGGTTTTGAAAACTATGAATATGACCTAGTGCGTAATAGTCTGCAGTTGGCAAATCTGATTTAGATAACGCATTTATATCACCAACCCTTAGTTCTTTTTCTTCACCATTTATGTTTGCGGTTGAACCAACTAGCATAATGTGAGTTGCTAGAATATTAACGCTATCTTTTTGAAAGCCTTTGGTTACAATTCTTGCCCATTCTTGAACTTTTTCTGGGTATGGAACATCTTTAGATGTTTCTCCAAATCTGTATTCTTGAGGGTATGGTAGCATTGCAACTACGCATTTTTCTTTGCCTTTATTGGTTTTAACTTCAACCAAAACTGACCCTGGGGCTGGAGAACTAAGTCTTCCGCCATCAAAGTCTTTTTCTTCTACTATTGGTTTTAAGTCTCCTGCAATTATGCAATTATGTTTTTTTGCAAAAGGACCGCCTGCAGACAATCTTCTTGGGTCATCGTGATTACCAGCAATTACTAAAACAACCCTTGAATTATCTTTAGTTAAAGCCTCTAGCGTTTCAAAAAACAAGTTTTCTGCTTCGCTTGTTGGAATGGCTTGGTCAAAAATATCGCCACTAATAATAACAATTCTTACCTTGTTTTTTATAGCGACATCTACTATTTCTGCCATAACTTTTTTCTGTTCATCAATTCTATTTTTGCCATCTGTTTTTGCACCTAGGTGCCAGTCGGCGGTATGTAAAATTTTCAATTTCTTTTCTCCTAATAAATATAAATTATACTTGAATAATTTTAACTTTAATGATATTATATAAAAAAATAATTTTAATTGCAAATGATTTTACGGGAGAAGAAATATATGTCGCTTTGTAGTTATTCTGCTGATAGTCATTCTGGGTCTTTTTTGGTTATAGAAAACACCTTTATAAATGACTATTTGCCATCCGCACCAGATAGTTGCGTTAAGGTATATTTGTATGGATTATACCTTTGCTCTAACCCAACTTCTAGTTTAAACTCAATAGAAAATATAATGCACACCTTAGGCTTATCTGCAGGCGAAGTTAAAGACGCCTTTTTATATTGGCAAGGCGAAGGGCTTGTGCAACTAATTGAAAATACTTCTACAAACGAACTTGTTGTGAAATATCTCCCTATTCACCACCGTGTTGCAAGTGCTAAAAAATATGCAAACAAATACGCCGACTTTAATAGTAAAATTCAAGCAATTATAACCACTAGAATGATAACCCCAAGCGAGTTTAATGAGTACTATACCCTACTTGAAAGTTTTCATTTTGACGAAGAAGCCTTGCTTCAAATTGTTAATTATTGTGTTCAACTCAAGGGTACTTCTGTTGGATACCCATATATTGTTACAGTAGCAAAAAGTTTTGCAAGTGACGGCATTATTAGCACCGAAAGCGTTAGTGAACGGCTAAACGCTCATGAAGAAGTTGATAAAGATACTTTAAATATCTTAAAGGTATTTAAGCCTTCTACCAAACACACAAGCATAGACGAACGAAATTTATATATAAAATGGGTTGAAGAATTTGGCTTTACGCATAGTGTAATTAAAGAAGTTGCAAAAACCTTAAAAACCAAAAACGACCCTGTTAACAAACTAGACCGACTACTAACTAGTTACTACAACGCAAAGTTATTTAGTTTAAAAGATATATCTGCATACAACGAAGAACACGAGAAAAACTTGAGCCTCGCTAAAGAAATTACAAGACTACTTGGCTTATACTACGAAAACTTAGATATTGTTATTGAAACCTATATATCTGACTGGCTAAGAAAAGGCTATGACGAAAACACATTAAAAACTTTAGCCACCTACTGTTTTAAGCGGTCTACAAAAACGCTAGAAGGTATGAATAATTGTATTCAAAAGTTTTATAAACTTGGTCTTGTAACCCAAGAAAGCATAAATCAATATATAGAAGGCATTGTTGCTAGCGATAATGTTATTCAAGCAATATTGGATAAATGCAACTTGCTTAGAAATGTTACCTCATCCGACCGTGACGCCTATAACACATGGATAAAATCTTGGAATATGTCGGACGATATTATTGTGCTTGTGTCTGACTATGCAAAAGATAAAAGTCAGCCAATTCAATATATGAACAAAATATTATCTTCTATGTACGACAAAAATGTAAGCACATTAGATGAAGCAAAAACATACTTAGATAGTTTTGGCAAGGAAACCCGCAAATCTACAAAGCAAACCACCAAATTTGAGCAAAGAGAATATAATCAAAAAGACCTTGATGCACTATTTGATAATTTAGATAATATTGAGATTTAGGAGGCAGGTTTATGAACACACGAAGTGAAATAGAACAAAAAATATTAAATTCTTACTCTAAACTAAGGCAGGAGCACGAACGAAATGCAAACCTTGCAATAGAAAGAGCAAGAAGACACCCAGAGTTTGATAAACTATACACCGAAATTAAAGACTATGAATATAAAATTGGTGAATGTGAAGCAAACGGTGGCGTTTCCGCCCCACTAAAAACCATGCTAACCAAACTACGCACAAGACTAAAGCAAACCATAAAAAAATTAGGGTTAAATGAAAGTGACTTTACACCTAAAGTTAATTGCCCTAAATGCAAAGACACTGGCTTTATTGGGCACACTCAATGCTCTTGCTTTAGGTCTAAGGTTAACGAAGAACTTGTTAAAAGTAGCGGACTGGAAGCAGCCAAACTAAACACTTTTGATGACTTTAATGAGAATGTTTCCGACTCTATAGAACACCGAGAAGTTTTGAAAAAGTTAAAATCTCAACTTATGATTTTTACCGACAAATTCCCAGACACCAAAGTATGTAACGTTTTGCTTTCTGGTCCTACTGGCGTAGGTAAAACATTTGCACTTGAATGTACTACAAGTGAAATACTAAAAAAAGGTTACACAGCCAACTTTTTAACTGCGTTTCAATTAAATAATCAATTTATAAAATATCACGGGTGTTTTGATGCAAATAAACAAAGTTACTTGAATATTTGCTTAGACCCAGATTTGCTTGTTATTGACGACCTTGGCACTGAGCCAATGTTTAATAACGTAACCAAGGAATATTTATATTTGGTTATTAGTGAGCGTATGTTAAAGCATAAATTTACACTAATATCCACCAACCTTACCCCATCAAACATATTAGATAGATATGGGGAGCGAATATTTAGTAGACTATTTGATAAGTCTAAGAGTATACTAATAAGGATTGACGGATCAGATTTAAGAAGATTAAAGAGGAGTTAAAATAAAAAACAATATGGATGAAAATAAAATTAGAAATATAGCAATAATTGCACACGTTGACCACGGCAAAACAAGTCTTGTTAACGAAATGTTAAAACAAGGCGGTGCATTTAGAGAAAATCAAGAAGTTGCCGACCGTGTTATGGATAGTAACACGC
This sequence comes from uncultured Eubacteriales bacterium, assembly GCA_900556185.1. Lineage (GTDB taxonomy): Bacteria > Bacillota > Clostridia > Christensenellales > UBA1242 > UMGS1908. Next base: position 5,151 of record USNN01000015.1, on the reverse strand, counting down.
TAGAAAGAGAAAGAGGAATTACAATTTTAAGTAAAAATGCTTCATTTTTCTATAAAGACCTAAAAATAAACGTTGTAGATACCCCGGGACACGCAGACTTCGGTGGCGAAGTAGAACGTGTACTTAAGATGGTTGATGGCGTTTTGCTTGTTGTAGATGCTTTTGAAGGACCTATGCCACAAACAAGATTTGTTTTGCAAAAAGCACTAGAACTTAACCTAAAGGTTATAGTTGTTGTTAATAAAATTGATAGAAAAGACGCCAGACTAGCCGAGGTTAAAGACGAAGTTCTAGAACTATTAATGGAACTAGACGCAACCGACGAACAACTAGATAGCCCATTTGTATACGCTTCAGCAAGATTTGGTAATGCTTCTTGCGATATTAATTCTGCAGGCACCGACTTTAAGCCATTATTTGATACCATTGTTGACCACATCCCTGCTCCAAACGGCGACCCTACAAAACCATTTAATATGCTAGTTAGTAGCGTAGAACAAAATGACTTTTTAGGCAAACTTGCAGTTGGTAAAGTTGAACAAGGCGAAATTAAGGTTGGCGATAACATTGCAGTAACAAACTACTTTGACCCAAACAAAAAGACATCATTCAAGGTTCAAAACCTATTTGTATACACTGGTCTTCAAAGAGTTCCTGTTAAATCAGTTTCAGCTGGTGATATTGTTATGGTAGCGGGCTCTACCGACGTTACAATTGGCGATAGTTTAAGTAACCCAAATAACATTTCTACCCTACCATTCGTTAAAATTAGCGAACCAAGCGTTGAAATGGTATTTAGTGTAAATGATAGCCCATTCGCTGGCAAAGAAGGTAAATTCTGCACCAGTAGACACCTTCGTGAAAGACTTTATAAAGAAGCAACAAAAGACCTAAGTTTAAAAGTTTTTGATACTGATAGTGCAGATAGTTTTAGAGTTCTTGGTAGAGGCGAAATGCACATTTCAATTTTAATTGAAAATATGCGTAGAGATGGTTACGAAATGCAAGTTAGTATGCCAAGAGTTTTATTTAAAGATATTAATGGCGTTAAATGTGAACCAATTGAAGATGTTTTAATAGATGTTCCTGAAAATTGCGCTGGCACAGTAATAAATACACTTGCAAGCCGTAAAGGTGAACTATCTAGTATGTCAAATAGAAACGGCAGAACCAAACTTCAATTTTTAATCCCTGCCAGAGGCTTGTTTGGTTACAAAAGTCAATTTTTAACCGACACCAAAGGTGAAGGTATTATGAATAGCACTTTCTACGACTACGAACCATTTAAGGGTACAATTGTACGTCGTGACCAAGGCGCCTTGATTGCACTAGAAGAAGGCGAAGCAGTTCAATATGGTCTATATAACATTCAAGATCGTGGAAAACTTATTGTTGTTCCTGGCGATAAAGTTTATGGCGGAATGGTTGTTGGATTTAACCCAAAAGGCGACGATATTATTGTTAACGTATGCAAAAAGAAACATTTAACCAACACCAGAAGTAGTTCTAGTGATGAAGCACTACGTCTAGAACCTGTTAAAAAGCCAACACTAGAAGAATTTATTGAATACCTTCAAGAAGATGACCTATTAGAAATTACCCCACTATCTTTAAGAATGAGAAAAATTATTCTAGACCACACACAACGCGGAAGAATGGACTTCAAAAGAAAACAAGAATTGAATGGTTAAAAAAATACCACTTTGGAAAATTCCAAAGTGGTTATTTTTTTATGCTTTTTTAAGTTTAACAACAACTTTACCTAAACTTAGGTCAAATGTCTTTTCTATATCAAACTTTGCTAGTGGTTTAATATCAACCGCTAATGTCTCTGCCATTATCTTATCTTTATCATACTCAACTAGGTCTAATATCTCTTTATCAGAGCCAGTAAAGTCTAAAATAATTCTATCGGTTAAATCAAAGTCGGCTTCTTTTCTTGCAACTTGCAAACTTCTTGTTAGTTCACGAGAAACGCCTTCTTTTTTAAGTTCGTCTGTTACAACTGTATCTAATGCTACAAGCGTGTTGTCTAAGTGTGCAACAGCAAATTCTGCCTTTGGAACTAGTGCAACCATAAATAGTTTTGCTGGAAGTTTTCCATATTTATCTAGGTTAACTTCGCCAGAATTTAGTTCTTCTGCTAGTTTTGCACTTTCCTCTAGGCTTAAGCCTTCAAGATATGTTTTAACATTATTTACTTCGCCTTTTAGCACCGCCCCTGCTTCTTTAAAGTTTAACTTTATTTTAACATCATTAAACTTGTTGTTATCTGCGTTGAATATTATGTTTTTAACATTTAATTCGTCTAATACTATAGTTTTAAATGCGGTTACGGCATCTTTATAACTATCGTCGCCTTGAACATATAGTGCAGATAGAGGTTGTTTTACTTTTAAGTTATATTCGTTTCTTAGTTTTAGTGCTAGGTTTATAACTTCCCTTGCCTTGTCGGCTTGACCAACGATATCACCAAAGTTTACATCCTTTAATGGTGTTGGGAATTTAGACAAGTGAACGCTTGGTGCTTCGTTTGGTTCTACACTTACAACCAAGTTGTGCCAAATATGGTCAGTTACAAATGGAATTATTGGGCTCATTACTTGTGTTAATGATTTAATTGCATAATACAAGCACCAGTATGCATCCATTTGGTCGGTTGAACTATTTTTCCAGAATCTCTTTCTGTTTGCACGAATATAGAAGTTAGATATATCATCTACCAAAACTTCAAAGTCTTTAACTACATCGTATTGACGGTTATCGTCGTATGCTTTATCAGCGTTAGCAACAAATTGATTTACTTTTTCAAGTAACCATTTATCGGTTATATTAAGGTTTTTATAGTTGATTTTATAGCCAGCTATATCTGGGTTATCTATTACCGCATAAGTTACAAAGAATGTATAAATATTCCAGAACGCAAGTATTTTTCTACGTGCTTCGTTGCATAGATTGTAGCCAAAACGCATTTCATTATTTGTGTTAGCAGAGCCATACAAATATCTAATAGCGTCAGCACTTACTTCGTCTGCTACTTTATCTGCATCCAAACTATTACCGCCAGACTTATGGAACTCGTTGCCATTTTCGTCCTTAACATATTGGTGAGTTACAACCTTTTTATATGGTGCTTTACCTGTTAAAACAACACTCATAATCAAAAGCGAATAGAACCATAATTTAATTTGTTCTATCATTTCGCAAACATAGTCATTTGGGAAATTTTCATTAAAGTATTTTTTATCTGTAAAGTACTTTTTAGTGCTAAATGGTGTAATACCTGCATCTAGCCAGCAGTCACCAACTTCTGACACTCTTTTAACCTTTTCTCCGCAAGAACACATAATTTCTACATCGTCTATCCAAGGTCTATGCAAGTTAGGAATTTTATCTACCTTTTCTTTGTCTACTGCAAGTTCTCTCAATTCTTCTAGCGAGCCAACAACGTGCATCTTGCCACACTTAGGGCAAATATAGAATGGCAATGGAAGCCCATAGAATCTGCTTCTAGAGATATTCCAGTCGCCCATATTATTTAACCAATCTTGCATACGTTTTTTAGCATAAGCTGGTTTAAATTCAACATCTTCAATTGCTTTTAGTGCCATTGGTCGAATTTCATCCATTTTTATATACCATGTACCTACCAGTTTGTACACAATGTCAGTTTTACATCTCCAGCAGTGAGCATAACTATGTTTATGGCTATGGCTATATAATAGTTTATTATCTGCTTTTAGTCTATTAACTACCATATCTACAACATCGGTTGTCTTATTGCCAGCTAAAAATCCAGTATTTGGTAGCATTACACCTTGTTCGTCTATTGGGCAAATTTGTGGTAAATCATTTTTAAGACCCAATTCAAAGTCTTCCACACCACAACCTGGGGCGATATGAACAACGCCAGAACCTTCGTCTTCAGCTACATCTTCCCAAGCCACAACCCTATGTGTAAATTGTTGTTCGGTTAGTTCTGGGAAACAAGTTTCATAAGTCAAGCCTACAAGCTCGCTTCCTTTAAATGTCTTTTCGACTTCCCCGTCACCTTTTAATACTCTTTTAACAGCATTTGCACCCATAACTAATTTTTCGCCAGTGCTTAACACTTTAACTAAAGCATAGTCAAGATTTGGGTTAACCGCTAAAGCAACGTTTGCAGATAGTGTCCATGGAGTAGTTGTCCAAGCGACCATTTTATAGTCTTTACCAAAAACTGGCAATTTTAAGTATATTGCGGTGTGAGTTACTTCAGAATATGAGTTACTCATTTCATGTTCACTTAAACTTGTTCCACAACGAGGGCACCACACCATTGGTCTATTTTTCTTAACTATCCAACCTTTTTCATAGCAAGTTTTCAAAAAATACCAAATAGATGTGATGTTTTCGTCAGTATTTGTAAAATAACTGTGGTCCCAGTCCATCCATTGGCCCATTCTTATAGATTGGTTTGTAATTTCATTTGCAAAGAATTTAACCCTTTCCATACACTTGTTGGTAAATTTGTCTAGACCATATTTCACAATTTCTGGTTTACCATTTAAGCCAAGTTCTTTTTCTACATTAACTTCAACCCATAGTCCTTGTGCATCAAAGCCATTTTGGTATGCTTGCGAATCCCCCTTCATGCTATGATATTTAATAGTCATATCTTTTAAGGTTCTTCCCCAAATATGATGCACACCTGCACGGTTATTTGCAGTCATTGGACCATCTAGAAACTTAAATCTTTTACCGTTTTTGTTTTGCTCTACAAGTTTTTCAAAGTAATGGTTTTTAGCCCAAACTTCTAGCATCTCTTTTTCCATTTTCACAAAATCTACATTTGCTTCTTCTTTTTTCATATTTCTCTCCTATAAAAAAATTACCCAAGTGATTGAACCAATAGAAAACAATCACTCGGGTTTATTGTTACCATTCTATTTTTTTGAAGTCACCTCCGACACTTGTTACGCCAGTGTCAAAAATATAAAACTTATGCGAGAACCATTACTTTAAAAATTTCACAGTTCCAACTATTTGGTGATATTTTAAATATCCTTCGTTTGCATCTCAGCCAACTGCAACTCTCTGTAACCCAGACCCATTTAAAACTTGTCCAAAATCATCGTTTTTGATTATTAAATTTTATAAACCAATTTTACT
>USNN01000014.1 GCA_900556185.1 uncultured Eubacteriales bacterium | reverse complement strand
ATATAACACCAAGGCTAACCGATATAAATAAGGTCGTTCAATGGGGCGACATATTCGGGTGCGGTGACCCACTAAATAAAATTAGCAAAAACAACCTAGAAAACCTAAAAAGATTAGAGTGCGCCGACCCTGATGTGTTTGATATTAAGTTTTATTCAAGATACACAAAACAATCTATGTCAGACTACATATATGACTTTATATACGACGACCAAGGGGAAAAATAATTAAATAGTTTGAATTTTAAAATTTGTGTGATATACTTTAGTTATGATATCAATAGAAAAACTAACAAAAACTGAAGATATAGGGGCATTAATTAGTGTGGTTAAAAAGTATTTTAAAACTACTGAAAAACCACACTATTTGGATGCTGAGTTTAAAATTGCCGAAAAAAACTTATTCGATTTTAAAGAACTAAACGAAGCGGTATTAGCAAAACTAATCACCACAAAAACCGCCCAAGGGTTTATTTTAAAAGATAATAACACGGTTGTTGGTGGTGCGATTATAGAAGTCCGCTCGGGCAGAATTTTATTTATGGTTTCACTTTCAAACGATAAAAACGAATACAAACTTTTAACTGATAAAATGGTAGAAGCAGTAAGTGAAAACGGAGCCACAAATAGTTTAAAAATATTAGCATTTATTGGTCAATCAGATATCCTAGATTTGGTTGGGTATCAATATTTAAGCAAAGAAATTTATTATAATTATGGAGTTAAGGTTCGGGCTTTAGTTTATTCATTCAGTCAGCTAAATTACGAACTATAAAAAAATGGAAACAATAATACAAAAAATAGAAGAAGAATTAAACAAGGTAATAAAGAAATTAAATATAGAGAATGTAAAGGCAAACGTGCAATTTTCAGCTCGTCCAGAACTAGCCGACTTTCAAACCAACGTGGCATTTAGTTTAGCGAAAAGTTTAGGCAAAAAACCACTAGAAGTTGCAGAACTAATTGCAAATGAAATTAAGGTTAATGGGGTGGATGTGACCGTTGTTCCGCCAGCGTACATTAATTTTAGTTTAAATAGTGTTGGCAAAAATAGCCTTGCCGAAAAACTATTAACCGAAGACAACTACGGCATAGATAATATAGGTAAAGGCAAAACGGTTGTCGTTGACTACGGCGGAGCAAATATAGCGAAAGAATTGCATATGGGACACTTAAGGTCACCAATTATTGGCGAAGCAATAGTAAGACTTCATAGACTATTTGGTTACAACACAATAGGCGACGTTCACTTTGGCGACTGGGGCTTGCAAATGGGTTTAATTATGGCAATACTAGACGAGCAAGGCGACCTAGACTACTATTATGGCAAGTCTAACGTAAAACCTAAAATCACTCTAGAATTTTTGAACCTAAATTATCCAAAAGCAAGTGCAAGAAGCAAGGTTGACCCAGAATTTAAAACCAAGGCAGAAACCTTCACCCTAAACCTTCAATTATTAAAAGAACCATACTACACAATTTGGAAAGATATAAGAGCCGTTAGTATGGAAGCAATTAAGCGTAACTACGAAAAACTTAACTGCTCATTTAACTTGTGGTACGGCGAAAGCGACGCTCAAAAATATATAGAACCAGCGGTTCAAAGGTTTATAGACCTAGGCTTAACACGTGAAAGCGAAGGGGCACTAGTGGTAGACGTTCGTCAAGAAGGCGAGCATATACCAATACCTAAAAAAGACCCAAACGACCCAAATGAAAAGCAACTATATAAAAATCCAATGCCACCAGTTATAATTAAAAAACACAATGGTGGAGAACTATACGCCACAACTGATATTGCAACCATAATGCAACGTGTTGAAGATAACAAAAATCTAGAAAAAATTATATACGTGGTAGATAAGCGTCAAAGCACTCACTTCACGCAAGTATTCAGAGCGTGCAGACTATCTCACATCGCTCCAGAAAACCTAGAACTTGTTCACGTTGGCTATGGCACAATGAACGGCAAAGACGGCAAACCATTTAAAACCCGTAGTGGTGACACCATAAAATTAGAAGACATTATTAATATGGTAACCAGTAAAGCCGATGAAAAACTTAAGTCTAACGGGCTTAACGAAGCACAAAAAACAGCCGAAGAAATTGGCGTTGGTGCTATGAAGTTTGGTGATTTGTCTAACGAAGTAACTCGTGATTACGTGTTTGATTTAGACGCATTTATGAGTTTTGAAGGCAAAACTGGTCCATACATTCAATACACTGCAGTTCGTATTAAATCGTTACTTAATAAAGCAGGTGGCTTCAAGCCAGAATTTAATATAGAAACTGCCGAAGAAAAGAATATTTTAATTGAGATATTAAAATTAATAGACGCACTTAAAAATGCTTTGCAAAATTATGCACCAAACCTTGTGTGCAACGCAGTTTATAACCTTGCTAGCACCTATTCAACATTCTATAACAATACAAGAATTTTATCTGAACCAAACGAAACCAAACGAAATAGTTATTTAAGCATATCTAAACTAGCATTAAAATATATAGAAAAGGCTTGCGATACTTTAGCCATAAGTATCCCAGATAAAATGTAATGAAAAAGAAGATGTTGCTTCACGTGTGTTGTGCACCTTGCTCAACCAGCGTGCTAGAAAGATTAAAAGCAGAAGAAGACTTTAATATAACCATATTCTTTTCAAACTCTAACATATTGCCAATAGAAGAATACGAAAAAAGAAAACAAACTTTAATAGAGTTTATAGAAAAGGTGCATCCAGAAATAGAAATTATTTTTGACGACTACAACCCAGCCGAATTTTTTAAAGCCATAAAAGGCACCGAAACAATGGGCGAAGGGTCAATAAGATGCACCAATTGCATTTCGTATAGGCTAGAAAAAACAGCAAGAAAAGCAAAAGAATTAAACTACGATATCTTTGCAACAACACTTACCGTTAGCCCACACAAAAATGCAAAACTAATAAACGAAATTGGTAATAAGTTAAGCACAGAATTTAATATTGATTATTATGAGTCAGACTTCAAAAAACGAGATGGCTACAAAAGAAGCATAGAATTATGCAAACAATATAACATATACAGGCAAAACTATTGTGGTTGCAATTTAGATAAAAGGGGTAACTTATGAAATTTATATCTAAAATAGACTGGCAAAATTGGCTACTGCTTGCACTTATGGTTGGCATATTAAGCCTACCATGCTTTGTATTTAATTTTTCGTGGGTTTATTTTTCTATTATGCTTGTGGTTGATGTGTGCTTAATAATCACATTTTTAACCACAAGATACGAATTAACCGACACCGACCTTGTTGTAAAGTCAGGAATAATAAAGTTCTCAATTGGTCTAGATAGAATATCTAAAATTAATATGATAAACAATTTGTGGGGCAAAAGTTGCTCAACTAGCACCAAGTCTTTAGAAATAAGATTTGGCAGAAATGAATACGGCAACTACACAAGCATATTAATCTCACCAGAAAATGAAGATAAGTTTTTGGCGTTAATTAGGCCAAAACTAAACCCAGATGTAGAAATAGAGAATAAAAGAAGGATTAAAAAGGCAAGTGGTAAAAACAACGATTAAAAAAGTTTTTGCTATAATTTTAAGTGTCATTTGTGTTGGTTTTGTGTTCTCGGGTTGTAAAAAAGATACCGAAAAGGCAAAACTAACATTTAATGACCTTAGTGTTGTTTTAACAAGGTTTGATACAGATGTCAGACCTTTTTTGTCTACTTTAAGTTATTCTTATTCAGGGGCAGACCAAGAATCGCTAAATGGTTATAGTAATGCTATAACAAACCTAAGTTACGAAATGAGCGAAAGTTTTAAAGGCTTTAACACCTTTATCTCTCAAAACGTGTCTGCTGAAAATGAAGAAACGGTAATCGAAACCACCGAAACAGAAATAAAAATAACCACCGATTCAGTTAATTTTGTCGGAAAACTAAGCGCCGATAAAACAAATTTAAGCGTAATAAGTAAGTCCGAAAAAACGGAAAGTGTATTTGAAATTATTGTGCTAGATGGTGGGTATTTAGCACAAGTGGTTTCAAAAAACATCACCGATAACACATATACGGTTTACCAATTAAAGTTTATGTCTACCACTGGCACATTTAATATAGATACGTCAGCGGTGAATTATATGTCTATATATGGGCTAGACACAATAAACGCAATTTTCCCAAGCGTAACACAAATAATATACAAAAATAATTAGGTGAAAAATGGCTTTTGAAAAGGAAATAATTGTATTATTACAACAACTAAAAAATCCAGTTTTCAATTGGATATCTATAGTGGTGTCTTACTTTTTTGACTATCCACTAGCAATAGCCCTAGCGGTAATATTTTTAATCTGCAAAAAATATAAAAACGCAATTAAGTTTTTAATTTTAGAAGGCGTTGGGCTAGCCGTTCAATTAATCCTTAAAGCAATAGTAAAAAGACCACGTCCATACGTAACCTATTCAGAAATAGAAAATATATACCCAGCCAGCAATACATCATTCCCAAGTGGTCACACACTAACTTGTATGATAGCGGTTGTGTATTTGTATAGTTTAGTAAATTCGTCTAATATGAGTAAAAATAAAAAAATATTATGCAAGGTGGGGCTAGGGGTAATGATAATTACTTGCGTATTAAACCGAATGTATTTAGGTCAGCACTATATAACCGATTGCATAGCAAGCATACTAATAGGTTTAATAATAGGCATAACACTTTTGCCACCACTTAATAAATTATTGAGGGGAAATGAAAAAGAAGTCACCGTTTAAAAGATTTTTATTTATAATTTTATTTGTAGTTTTATTGCCACTAATAATTTTAGAAGGCATAATAAAACTAATTATAAAGCTGGTTAAAAAGAAAAAAGACAAAAAAATGCTAGATAGCGAGTTTTATGACTTGCTTAGCATAGAAAAAATAGATATTATGGACGGAATAACCTTTGAACAGTTCTTAAAAAGGCTATTCTTGTTTCGGGGTTATAAAGTAACCGAAACCGCCAGAACGGGTGATTTCGGGGCAGATTTGGTGCTAGAAAAAGATGGTCAAACCACCGTAGTTCAAGCAAAAAGATATAATAATAACGTTGGCAGTAAAGCCTTGCAAGAAATATATTCAGCCAAAGCCCATTACCACGCAGATAATATGATAGTTATATCCAACTCTCACTTCACAAAGCAAGCCGAGTTTATGGCAAAAGAGCAGGATATAGAACTAATAGACCGAGAAGAACTAATTGCAATTATGGACGAAACTAAAAGTGAACTAGAGCGAGACTTTGGTTTAAGCGAATTAAAGGCAAGTGCTACCACAAACGACTATAATGATAATTTTAAATATAGAATATAAGCCGACACAATTAGATAGTATTTTTAATTAAATTGCTCATACACTATTATTAGGTAGGAGCAATTTATTTTTTATGAGAACCAAAATAATATTCAGAAAGACCGATTATAATCTAGTTATTTCATTTTGGAAAAAGTTAGAACGAAAAATGGATAGACTTAAAAATGTTTATTTAGTAAACAGTGATGAAGAAATTGAAATAAGTTACGATACCCCAAGCAAAAACGCAGGTCTTACCAATAAAATAATCAAACTATGGCTACTGGATTCTATGGTAGTTTATTATAAAGAAAAGTATTTTACAGATAACCTTGTTATGCCAAACTCATCGGTGCCATTTTGCGTTATAACTAAAGCTTTAAGCGTGTTTGATAAAGCCACCGATGTGGAATATTGCTTAACCAAGTGCCACCAATTTAACACCTTTAATACCTTTAGTTTTTATGCCTTTAAAATGGGCGCACTTAGATATAGGTGGCAAGAAATATGTGACCTATTTAAGCGTAATTTTAACAATCGTTTTGTGGAAAATGAAACATTTACAGAACTTCTAAAATATTTGCTTACAGTGACCGATAAAGGCGTAAGCGAAGCAAATATCTACATAAACGGCGAATATATATTAATTAAAGACAAATTAAACAAGAATTTAGTAGACCCAATTCATTTAACCGAGGACCTAGGTTACAATAATTTACTACTAGAATTAATAGGTTTAGCACCCGAAAACATACGAGTAAGATTTAAACTTACCGATAATCCAGACCTTGTAAAAACTATCGGAGATTTATTTCAAAATAAAGTTACTTTTTGCACTTGACAAGACAATTTATAAAGTAGTATAGTAAATTCACTATCTCTTTTTTTGCGGAGGAAGTGGGCTACTATTTATGAAAATTACACTAAAGGACAATGTGGTTGCAGAGGTAAAAACGGGAACCACCGTTTTAAGCGTGGTTAACGAGATTAGCGAAAGTTTATCTAAAAGTGCAATATGCGGTAAAATAAGCGGTGCACTAGTAGATTTAACTTCAAAAATCAGCAAAAACTGCAAACTGGAAATTATAACAATGAAAGATAAAGATGCCATAAATGTTTTGTGGCATTCTTGTTCGCATATCTTAGCCCAAGCGGTAAAAACAATTTACCCAAACGCAAAACTAGCAAGTGGCAACAATCACGAAAATGGCTTTTATTACGATTTTGACTTTAGAACCCCAATAAGCGAAGCAGATTTATCGGTAATAGAAGACGAAATGCAAAAAATTATAGACGCCAATTTCCCGGTAGTCAGAGCAGATATAACCAAAGAACAAGCCTTTATGCTAGCCGAAGAAAACGAAGAACCATACAAACTAGAAATTATAAATAAATTGCCATCAAACGAGGCAGTTGGGTTATACACTCAAGGCGACTTTTTTGATTTTTGCTCTGGTCCACACCTAAAAAGCACAGGGCTTGTTAAGGCATTTAAGTTAACTCATATAGAAAAAACATATTGGGAAAACGACCCAGAAAATAGAAAACTAACCCGCATAAACGGCGTTGCATTTTTCTTTAAAAAGGACCTAGATAATTACCTTAAAAATCAAGAACTAATCGCAAAGCGAAACCATATGATATTAGGTAAATCGCTAGGGCTATTCGGCAAAGACCCAATGACCGAAAAAATCGTGTTTTTAAAGTCGGGTCAGCGAGTTTTAAATAGCATTAAGGGGCTTGTCGGAAGCCTTGCAGATAAATACGGCTACAACGAAATATCTTTGCTTGGTAACGACACTAAAAATATAGGGCTAACTGAAGCCACCGCCTATAGAGTAAGCAATAAAGACTCAATCATTTTCCCAATTAAATATTATATAAACGAAATTGCTGAGCCAAAGTATGTAAACTTAGCAAATGGGTTATTTGACCAAAAGCAAATAACCAGAGACAAGTTTATTTTATTTAGCAGATTAGAAACAGTAGAAACTGAATTTAAGCAACTATTTGAAATGGTAAAAGAGTTTTATTCAGCCTTCGGCTTTAATATTGGCGTTAGGCTTCATGTCGGAGATAATGGTGTGCCAGAAGACTATGCTAAAGTAAAAGCTTTACTTAAAAGAGCCATAGATAAAAAGTTTGGTGGTGCGGAAAAAATTCAAACTGGTTATCATAAGTTAGATGTGTTAAAAGTGGAATATTTACTTACAGACAACTTGGGTAGAGAATGGAGCCTTGGCAGTCTGCACGTAGACTTTAGTTACGCATCCGCAAATGGTATTGCGTTAACCCACGATGGCAAACTAGAGTTCCCGCTAACAATAATATCTAATATGTGCAAGTCTAACGAAAAACTACTTGCAATTATAGTGGAACACACCGCAGGTAAATTGCCTTTTTGGTTAAAACCAACAATGGTTAAAATTATAGCCACCGACCCAAAAGCAATCAAAAAAGCAAAAAAACTATCTAGTGCGTTAACCGCATACAAAATATACAACGAAACGTTTCTCGCTCACAAAGGCAAAATTAAGCCAGACGCAGATATTCCACTAACCGTAATTATTGGCAAAACCGAACTAGAAACAGGTCAAATAAAGGTGTTAGAAAGCACCAAAGAAATAACACTAACTAGCCGAAAATTCATTCAAGAAATTTTGCGTTGTGTGTATAACAAAAGCCTAACCGCTCCATCATTTAATTAATTTAAAAATAAGGGTTGAAATACCTAAGATGGGTATGTTATAATTAAAAAAAAGTGTAGGTGCAATTTATGACCAATTTAAAAGAAACATACGCATATGAAGAACTATCAAGACACGGTTCAAAGGAACTAAAAAACAAGGTTACCGAATTATTAGACTTATATTATAAAAACCCACAAGACCCAGAGTTTAACTTTAGAATAGTAGAAAAAGACGAAGACCGCAAAGAAGAAGGCTTCACTAGGGCTATTTTAACATACGAACCAAAAGGCAAAGAAAGTTGTCAACTAGAAATGTTAATAGACTTTTCATTAGATAGTGACTTGTATGGCTGGGCATTAGCAAATACAACTTTTAAAGTTATCACACTATTTTCGCATCAGCAAAAAAGTTTTTTAAACGATGCAACAGTCGAAAGGCTAGAAGTAACCAAAGGTTATGACGAAAGCGACCGCTTGGTGGTTACAAAAAAGGGAACAATGTTCACTGGAACAAAACGTGTTCAAACAGTAGAGATTAGCGAAAATGAATTTTAATAAAACACTTGACAAATTTAACTAATGGTGTTAAACTCATTGAAGTAAAACAAAAAGTAGAGGACCGCTTCTATACCAACCGAATGAAAGATTTTTGTTGGTCAACATAATTTAGATAACAAAATAACAAAGGGGTTTGTTGTTTGTTTATAAATTGTAGTGGAAATCTATTTTGATTTTCACTACATTTTTTTTGGAGGGAAAGATTATCAATAAACCAGAAGCACAAATCAATGAAGAAATAACCGATAAGGAGTTAAGAGTTCTTGGCCCAGATGGCGAACAACTTGGGATTATGAGTTCAGCTGAAGCAAACAAAAAAGCTGAAGAAATGGGTTACGACCTTGTTAAAATCTCACCAAATGCGAAGCCACCAGTTTGCCGAATTATGGATTATTCTAAATTCAAGTTCGACCAAGCAAAAAGACTTAAAGAATTAAAAAAGAACCAAAAGGTTATGGAAGTCAAAGAAATTCAACTTTCTATGACTATTGAATTGCACGATATGCAAGTTAAAGCAAAACACGCAATCAGATTTTTAAGCGATGGCAACAAAGTTAAAGTCGTTTTAAGAATGAGAGGTCGTCAACAAGCATACGCAACAAAAGGAATAGAAATTGTTAATTCGTTTGTTGAATTATTAACCGAAGTTGGCGAAAAAGAAAAAGAGCCAAAAGTTGAAGGTAGAAATATTATTGTTATCGTTCAGCCTAAAAAGAAAACCAAATAATTATTTAAGGAGAAAAGCATATGCCTAAGCAGAAAAACAACAGTGCTGCTAAGAAAAGATTTACTGTATTAGCAAGCGGAAAAATTAAAAGATCTAAACAAAACAAATCACACATCTTAACAAAAAAGGAAACAGCAAGAACTAGAAATCTTCGTAAGGGTGGTTATGTAGACCATGCAAACCAAAAAACCATCAAGAAACTTGTTGGCAGTCAAAACTAGGGGGTAAGTATCAATGAGAATTAAAAGAGGCGTTAACGCACATAAGAAAAGAATTAAAGTATTTAAATCAGCAAAGGGCTATCGTGGTTCTAAGTCTAAATTATATACTTTAGCAAAACAACAATTAATGAAGTCTGGTCAATATGCTTATGTTGGCAGAAAGAACAAGAAAAGAGATTTTAGAAATCTTTGGATTGCTAGAATTAATGCAGAAGCAAGAGTTAATGGCTTAAGCTACAGCAAGTTTATGGACGGAGTTAAGAAAGCTGGTATCGAACTAAACAGAAAGACACTAAGCGAACTTGCTATATCTGATAAAGCAACTTTTGCATCTATCGCTGAACAAGCTAAAAAAGCATTAGCAAAATAGTTTATAGGAAAAAGTATGAAAATTATCACAAGTTTAGATAATTCCTTAATAAAAAAATTACGCTCGCTCTCGGTAAAAAAATACCGAGAGCAGTTCGGTTTATGCCTACTTGAGGGCAATAAGGTGGTTTTAGAAGCCTTAAAGCGAACAGGCCTTGTTGAATATTTAATTATTTCAAATGATAACCAAGAAGTGCTAGAAAGCCTATCGGAATATAATAGCAAAATTATAGTAGTTACACCAGAAATATTTAGGTCATTATCATCAACCATAACACCTCAAGAAATTATGGCGTGCATAAATATCACTAAAGAAAAACCACTAGAGTCTACAGATAATTTACTTGTTTTAGACCATTTGCAGGACCCAGGCAACCTTGGCACAATAATAAGGTCGGCGGTTGCAAGCGGGCATACAGAAATTGTTTTAATAGATTCGGTGGACCCATACAACGCAAAAACCATTCGAAGTGCAAGCGGAACTATATTTGACGCAAATTTTCATACAATCAAAAAGCCAGAATTTATAGATTTTGTTAAAAATAATGGCTATGAAATTTTAGTTGCAGATATGGGCGGAATAGATATCTTCAACCCTAATTGCAACATAAATTATCCTTACGCACTAATTATTGGTAACGAAGGCAACGGTGTTTCTAAAGAGTTTAAAACCATAGCCACAAAAACAATCGCAATACCAATGCTAAATAATGTAGAATCATTAAACGCAGGTGTTAGTGCAAGCATAATAATGTTTAATTTAACAAACAAAAAGGGAAAATAATCGGGGAATAAAATAAAGGAGAAAGGTATGAGCGGACATTCAAAATGGCACAATATTCAAGCAACTAAAAACAAAGCAGACGCAAAAAGAGCAAGCGTATTCACCAAAATTGGCAGAGAAATCTCTGTAGCAGTTAAAGCAGGTGGCGCTGACCCGGCTATAAACTCAAGACTAGCTGATGTCATTGCAAAAGCAAGAAGCAACAATATGCCTAATGATAATATTCAACGTAGTATCAAAAAGGCAGCAGGCGATATAAATAACGTAAACTATGATTCTATCACATACGAAGGATATGGTCCAGCAGGCGTTGCATTTATTGTAGAGTGTTTAAGTGATAATAAAAACCGAACCGCAGGCGATGTTCGCCACGCATTTGATAAACATAACGGAAGTTTGGGAACAAGCGGAAGCGTATCATTTATGTTTGAACGAAAAGGCGTTATTGCTCTAGAAAACGATGGTTCTTTAACCGAAGACAAAGTTTTTGAAATTGCAATAGAAGCGGGTGCGGAAGATGTTCAAGCCGAAGACGATGGTTTTGTAGTTTTAACCGAACCAAACAACCTTCACGCTGTGGTAGACGCATTTAAAAATGCTGGCATAACCCCAGTTCAAGCCGAAGTTGAAATGGTTCCTAATAACTATGTAACACCAACAGAGTCTCAAGCCGAAACACTAACCAAACTTGTAGACGCACTAGAAGACCTAGATGATGTTCAAAACGTATATCATAACGGCGATTTTTAATATAAAACCCAGCAAGCGAATTAACAATAATTTGTTAAATTGCTTGCTTTTTTATTGTGTTTATGGAATTATAATAAAAGGAGAGTGTATGAAAAAATTATTGCTAATTGATGGGCATAACCTATTATTTAAAATGTTTTTCGGGATGCCTTTCCCTTTTTATAATGACACAGAACAAGATATTACGGGCACAGTGGGTTTTGTTGGCACGGTTGTTAAAATTATAAAATACCTTAAAGCGGATGACTGCTTAGTCGTGTTTGATGGTGAGAACTCTAAAACCATAAGACCCGCACCCGAATACAAAGCAAACCGCCAAGCAGATTATAGTTCACTTTCAGATAACGAAAACCCATTCACCCAACTAAAATATATTAAGGCAGTTTTAACAGAATTAAATATTAAATTGGTTGAAACTGACACAATAGAATGTGACGACTATATAAGTATCATTGCAGAAAAATATAGCGGTGAAGTGTATATATCGTCAACCGACACCGATTTTTATCAACTTGTGAATAATAAAATAAAAATTATTAGGTATCGGGGTAAACAAACCGTAATTAT
Organism: uncultured Eubacteriales bacterium; assembly: GCA_900556185.1. Classification (GTDB taxonomy): domain Bacteria; phylum Bacillota; class Clostridia; order Christensenellales; family UBA1242; genus UMGS1908. The sequence goes on along the minus strand of USNN01000014.1, from coordinate 4,487 downwards.
AGATACAGACTACATAACGAATAAATTTGGTATATTGCCGACTGACTACGCTTTGTTTAAAGCATTAACTGGTGACAAAGCGGACAACATTAAAGGAATTTATAAAGTGGGTGCGGTAACAGCAAAACACATTATAAACTCAATTAAGCATAATTATTTGGATAAATATAGTGCAATATACAACAATAATCTACCCATAATAAAATCAAACCTAAGCCTAATAGAATTACCAAATAAAAATATAAATAAAGCCAATTACCAGTTGGGTAACTATAATATAGATAGTTCTAACTTTAAAAATTTTAAAGTATTAGAACTAATTAAAAGAGTAACCAGCAATCTTTAACATTAGCCAACTAAGTAAACCTACGCACAAAAATAATGGCAGGTGAAATATTCGCTTGCTATTTTTTTGACAAATTGATAGGGTTCGTGCTACAATTAATTTATGATAATTTTAGGTATAGACCCAGGCTATGCAATAGTTGGTTATGGAGTTATTGAAAAAGACAATAAAGGCAAGTGCAGAGTTATAGACTACGGCACAATAGATACTCCAAAAGAAGAAAGTCTTCCAATACGACTTAAAATGATAGCCGAAGGTATGAAATCATTAATACACAAATATAAACCAGATGAAATATCGGTGGAAGAATTGTTTTTTAACAATAATATCACCACAGGTATTGCAGTCGCCGAGGCAAGAGGTGTAATATTATTAACAGCGGTTGAGGAGTGCGGAAACCTATATGAATATACGCCCCTTCAAATAAAGCAAGCCATAACGGGTAATGGCAGAGCCGAAAAAAAGCAGGTTCAATATATGACGGTTGCCATTCTTGGGTTAAAGGGCATACCAAAGCCAGATGACGCAGCGGACGCATTAGCAGCGGCACTTTGCCACGCACAAACAAATAAGTTTATGGCAGGCACTGCTATGGATACCATTCGTAGTGGTGGCGATTATTACAATAAAACAATGTATTCAAGAAAGAGGAAATAATAGTGATAGCATATATAAAAGGAAAAGTTACTACAAAAGGCGAAAATTATTTAGTGGTAGAAAGTAATGGCTTAGGCTACGAGATGATAGCCACAATGGGTGCGGTATTTGAGTTCGGTAAAGACGACAGTGAAGTTACTATACCAACCTACTTAAAAGTATCTGAAGACGGAGTTAGTTTAATGGGGTTTAAAAACTTGCCAGAAAAAGACTTGTTTTTAAAACTTATTACCGTATCGGGTGTGGGACCAAAACTAGCAATAACCATTTTGTCTAATATTAGTGTAGAAGACCTATGTTTGGCAATTGCAACCGAAGACTCTAAAATGCTAGCCAAAGTTAAAGGTCTTGGTAAAAAGACAGCCGAGAAGATTATATTAGAACTTCGTGAAAAGGTTGGTTCAATAGCAGGTGCTAAGTTACCACTAGAAATGGGTGCTATTGCGGGTATAGACCAAAGTGCAATTGAAGACGCATCTAACGCACTAATGAGTTTAGGCTTTACAGCAGGCGAAGCCATGAAACTTGCAACCAAGCAAGCCAAAGAAGGCGACACCGCAGAACAGATTATTAAAAAGTGCTTAAAAGATATGGCACGATAGGAGAAGGTTATGGAAGGCTTTGATGATGTAGAAAGATTTGTTTCTAGCAGTATGATAAGTGAAGACGTAGAAACCGAAGTAAGTTTAAGACCCAAAACTATGGACGATTATGTGGGTCAGGTTAAGGTAAAAGAAAACTTAAAGGTGTATATTAATGCTGCCAAGAAACGACACGAAAGTTTAGACCACGTATTGTTGTATGGTCCACCAGGGTTAGGCAAAACCACACTTAGTAATGTTATTGCAAACGAACTAGGTGTGCAACTAAGGTTAACCTCGGGTCCAGCTATCGAAAAAGCAGGCGACTTAGCGGCAATCTTAACAAACCTAAATGAAAATGATGTATTGTTTATAGACGAAATTCATAGGCTAAATCACTCAGTAGAAGAAATTCTTTACCCAGCAATGGAAGACTACGCACTAGACTTTATTATTGGCAAAGGTCCAAGTGCGAGAAGTATGAGGCTTAATTTGCCACACTTTACCTTAATTGGTGCTACCACAAAGGCAGGAATGTTATCTAGCCCACTAAGGGACCGTTTTGGCGTGTTATGCAGACTAGAATTATATACCCCAGAAGAACTGGCAACCATAGTTAAGCGTAGTGCAAGTATATTGAATATTAAAATTAATGAAGATGCAGCTGTTGAAATTGCAAGGCGAAGTCGTGGCACTCCAAGAATTGCCAATAGAGTATTAAAAAGGGTGCGGGACTTTGCGGATAATGAAGGCACCGACACTATAACAAAAGAGATGGCGGATAAAGCTTTGGTTAGAATGGAAATAGACGACCTAGGGCTAGACTTTGTGGATAGAAGAATATTAGAAACTATTATAAAAAGATTTAATGGTGGTCCAGTTGGTCTAGATACCCTTTCTGCTATGACGGGTGAAGAATCGGCTACTATAGAGGATGTATACGAACCATATTTATTACAAATTGGTTTTATAGCACGAACCCCAAGAGGCAGAATTGCACTAGAGCCAGCATATAACCATATAGGCGAAAAATATATCCCTCAAAACGGAACCGCACCAAACGGGAAGAAAGATTAATGAGAGTAGAAACAAAAGAAGAATACTTAAACTATCTAAAATATCTTAACTCTTTAAAAATAACTGCAAGTCCCATAGATGAAGAACGCCACAGTAGAATAATAAACTCAAACTATAAAATAATTAACATAAAAATGCAGACGTTACGAAACTTAAGTAAAGAGATTGCAAAGGACGGCTACTTAGGGTTATATAAATATTCAACCAACGAGTATTACGAAGATATAATGATTCAAGGCTTGGTTATTGGCAGAATAAAAGACAAAACTAAGATGTGGGAACTTATAGATATATATAAGTCTAAAATAGATACATGGGCGTTAACAGATAGTATGTCGGCTAATATGTTAGGTTTTAAAAATGGCTTTACGGAAGACGACTATAAAAAATGTGAAACTTTAGCAAAGTCTAATAAAGAGTTTGAAGCAAGGCTTGGGCTTATTCTATTATTTCAATACGCACTAAGCGACCAGTATATAGATAGAATTATAGCCTTACTAGAGAGTATAACTAATCACGCATATTATGTGGATATGATGGTAGCGTGGACACTTGCAGAGATTGTGGCAAAATACGAGAATAGAGGCATCGCCGAAATTAAAAAGAAGTGCTATACAAAATTTGTTCAAAACAAGGCAATAAGCAAGTGCCGTGATAGTTATAGGGTATCAAATGAAACTAAAGAACTATTAAAACAATATAGGATAAAATAGGAGAATACAAATGGATAATAATAACGAACTAAGCACCGACCTATCATTAAAGAGAACAAAACTTTCTATAAACCAAACCAAAATGGCATCTAGAAGGACTTTTCTTAGTTATGTAAGCACTGCGTGTGTGTTTCTAAGTTTAGCACTAGCGTATCTAAAGATAGTAGATAGCAAACTAGATGTAGCTAGCATTATTATGTTAAGCGTAGCGGTTCTATTTTTAGTGTTTGGGGTAATAGATTTTGTATTAGTGCAAAGGTCTATTAAAGATGTAATTAAAGACCTTATACTAGAAGAAAAGGAACATAACAAAAATAAATAATTTTATAGGGGCGGAATAACACACCGTCCTTTGTTTTTTGTATTGATTAATTTGCAAATGTATTGTATAATACAGCGATAGGAGAAAAAATGAAAACAAGTGATTTTTATTATTATTTACCAGAAGATAGAATAGCACAAACACCAGTAGAGCCAAGGGACCATTCTAGGATGCTTGTGTATAATCAAAAGACTGGTGAAATAGAACATAAACATTTTTATGATATTATAGACTACCTAACACCAAACGATGTGCTAGTGTTAAATAAAAGCAAAGTTATACCTGCAAGAGTGTATGGGCATAGAGTAGACAAGCCAGACGAAGTGGTAGAAATACTACTACTTAAAAAGTTAGGGCTAAACGATTATAGTTGCCTAGTTAAGCCAGGTAAAAAGTTTAAGGTGGGTGCGGAACTACAGTTTAGTGATAACCTAACAGGCGTAGTTAAATCTATAAACGAAACTGGCGAAAGAGAAATATTGTTTACAGTTAAAACAGGTGAACCTATGGAAGCCGAGTTGGATAGAATTGGTGAGATGCCACTACCACCATACATAAAGGAAAAACTAAAAGAAAAAAATAATGATACAATTGGTTGGCTAAATGTAAATAACACTAATATTAATTATCCATTTGTAAAATCTAGTGATAATGATTATTACTTACATCATTCTTTTGATAAAAGTTATAATAATGCAGGATGGGTATTTTTAGATTATAGAAATAATAAAAATTTAACTGATAAAAATAATATTATCTATGGACATCATAGAGTTAATAATACTATGTTT
>USNN01000013.1 GCA_900556185.1 uncultured Eubacteriales bacterium | reverse complement strand
AATTGGTGGGGTAATAATTATGAGTGTAAAACTTTTTTGTTTCTTTCTCTGATGTCGTAGAAACATTCTTCTTCATTAAATCTTCTGCCAGGGATATATGGGGTTTCCATTTTGCCAATCTTATACACATCGGTTGCTTTAAAGTAGGGTTCACTATAACTTTTAACTGGGTTATATCCAAATACTTTAACAATCATTGTGCCTTGGCTTAATTTATCTAGGTCAGAAGCAAACATAAGTGGTCGAGATTGAAGGGAAGTGTTTGTGCTTGGAGAGGTCTTGCCATCCGAGCCTTTGCTTTCGCCTTTGCTAGTAACTTTAACTTGGTAATTTCCAAGTTCTTTACTAAATGCTTCACGAGTTTCTTGCGATGGGGTGCCTAGGAATATTTTAGTGTTGCAGTTATCCATAACGATATCCGCTGTGGTTTTGCCATACACATTTTCTAATTGAGCATAAGATTGAATAATCATATTAAAGTAAATCTTTCTAGACCTTGCAACGGTTATAACTTTGTTAAAGTCTGCAACTGCTGGCATATTCGCAAATTCATCCATAATGTAAATAAGAGGTCGCTTTAAGCAAGCATTGTCTGCATTGCTTTTGCCTTTGCCGCTAGCGTCGTTATTATCTCTAGCTTTTCTAACAAACTCTTTATAGCTTTGAGAAATACATACCGAAGCAAGCCCGTATCTTGTTGCTTTTTCATCTGGAATTTGAATAAAGAATGCAGTTGGTTTATCATCAAAAGAATAGAAGTCAATTTCGTTTTTACTGGTTAGGTAACAAATACCGTTATCACTAAACAAGCCAATTTGTTGGGCTAGGGTAGACATATAACTATCTCTAGTTTGTTTAGCATTAGAAAATACAATATGTGAACATAGTTGAGTGGTTTTAGATAGTCGGCTTCTGCCACTAAAGTATTCTTTAACATTTTCCATATCGTTTTCTTTATCCATGGCGATTTTGTACATGTTATAGAAATTATACTTATCAACGGTCATACCTAAACTTGGGTTTTCACTATCTTCTAGCATTGCAACAAGGACGGCAATTAGATAGTTTCTGGCACCTTGTTCCCAAGATGCGTTCTTAGGGTCGGTAACAGGGCAAAGAGCAGTGCAAATATCATTAATATCATCAAAACATTGGTCTTTAATTTTTTGTTTTTCTACTTCTACTTCCATAAACGCTTCACGCAAAGTAGGGTAGGCTTGACGGTTAAATTCGTACCATTCTTTATTGTCAATAGGACCAACTTTCAAGTAGTCGTAATTATCTACATTATCATTTAAGTGCTTTAATATTTCTTCTTCTAGGTGAAGTGCTCTTTGGTAGTTGTTATAAATACTTTCTAGTGGATTCCATCTTAGTGAGTTGTATGGGTTTCTCATATCTAGAACTAGCACATTATATCCGCTATCTTTAAGTTTTTGGCTGTGTCTAGCAAATAGTTCACACTTTGGGTCGGTTATAAATAAACTTGGCTTATTTTTAAGTTCGCTTAAAATTTGAATGGCTGGTTCAACAAAACAAATACCTTTACCAACACCAGTTGTACCAACAATAATAGAGTGGTAATTAGGTGTAAAATAAACTTTCATTTGCCCCTTTCTTGTGTGTATCATTCTAAAAGGAATACCTTCCCAAGAAAAGTTTTTAAGGTCTGAAAACATTTTTGGAGGGAAGGCTTTGTCTAGTGCTCCGCCTTCTAACCATTTAACATTTTCTAGGTTTTCGTCGCCAAGAGTAGGGTCTTTCTTTTTAGACGCAGTGAAGTATAATAGCAAGAAAATAAAATATATTCCGCTAAACACAAGCATCCAAGTTTGGGCGGTGGCATTAGATAGATAATCTCTTGCAGTGTCTAGGTCTATACTAGCCCCTTCCATAAGCATTGTAAGCACAATCGCGAGTGCACTGGCAGCCGCAACACCTAAAATTAAAAGAAATAAAAATTTAGTTAAGTTTTCACCGAAACTTGATTTTTTCTTTGCCATTGTATTCTCCTAGAAAAATGATTAATAATTATCCTTATTATAAAAAAAATAAAAAACAAAAGCAAACGAATTAAATATAGATACACAAAATTTTTAAAATTTTTATAATAAATTTTTCACTCGCAAAAAATAAATTTAAACAAAACGCAATAGGGTTGATTAAAAGTAATTTTACCTATTAAAAATTACGCTTCACAAAATTTTTGAAAATATTTCACTAAATGGGGCGAATTTAGTAGACAATGAATTATTTTCTATGCTAAAATTTAAACTATAATGAAAGGAGAGGTAGGGAATTGAAAAACTTACTTTATAAGATTATTTTCTTTTTGGCAGATAGAACAACATCTAGTTCGTCTTTATCTAACTCTAGTTCGTTAGACTCAGAAACTAACGGAACTGTTAGCCCTATTTATGACTTTCTAGACACCTTTGGTCCAGTTTTAATTGGAATTTTGCTTGGCGTTGGCACCATTTATTGCATAATACTAGGTGTTCAATATGCAAGAGCCGAAAAAGGTGAAGACCGTGATGTGGCTAAGAAAAAAGCCATAAACGCAGGAATAAGTTTTGGTGTTATCATTCTTCTAGTATTTATTTTGTACGCTATGAGAGGCACATTTATAAAACTATTAAGTGATTAGTGATAATTATGTTAAATTAAGCCAATAAAAATTGGTGTAATTTAACTTTAATTATAAATTTTTATAGGAGGAAATTACAATGGGACTAATTAGATTTTTGGCAGCAACATCAGATTTGATTGGCGAAAATAGTGCTCTTAACGATTTGGCTAGTAGTGCTTATGCAACATTTAAAAGTGCAATGAAAATCATTATGCCAATCGTTCTAGCCGTTGTTCTAGCTCTTGGCGTATTCTTCTGCATTAAACTAGGTATTGCTTATGCAAAGACCGAAAAGACAGAAGACAGAGAAGAAGCAAAGAAAAGACTTGTTGGCGCAGTTATTGGTTTCTCTATTGGTATTGTAGCTGCTGCAATTATGTGGATCCTATTCACTTCAAGAGCGTTAGACAACTTATTCAATTAAAAAGGAACCATTGCAAAGATAAACACCTAAGAAGGAATTATTTTTGTGTTTCGAAATGCAAATGAATTTTTTTATTAAATTCAAGAAAACCCGTAAATTAATTTGCGGGTTTTTTTTTATTGTGGTAAAATAAAAGCGGAAAGCTATAACTATAATTTCCAATTAATTTTAATTTAAGATTTATCAATAATTATATACTAAAAGAAAAATACTATAATTGCATTGCTAGAGAATAAAAAGGGAGAAACCATGAGATTTACCTTAGACAAAGTAATGAAAATAGTTTTCTTGCTTGGTGCAAACGGGGCAGGGGCGTCTAATAGTTCAAATAGTTCAACTACCAGTGGGTCTTGGTTCACTGAAATTTTGGCATGGCTTGGCAATGCTATCGTTAAAGTTGCAACCGTTGTTTGGGGTTGGCTTATTAGTATATTCTATTTTGTCATAAGGTTTTGCTTAAACATTATTGATGTGTTGCAGATGTTTATTCAAAAACTGGTTGGTATTGATATATACAACCAAAAAGGTGGCTTATCTGCAGTTAAAGATATAAAAGATACCGATATAATCATCAGGTTTATAACAAACGACACAGTTTTAAAAACATTTAGAACGATATTAATTTTAGGCTTAATTTTATTAATCATATTTAGTATTTTGGCAATTGTAAAACAAAACTACACGGCAGCAATAACCGATGGGGCTGATGGCGTAAAAAGTCCAAGAAACGTGTTAAAGAATATTGGCAAGGCGTGCTTTTTGTGCTTGCTAGTTCCATTTTTACTAATTTTTGGTATACTTGGCTCTAATGCAGTGCTTGCTAGTATATGTAACTCAATTAAAGGCGATAACGACTTAACAATAGGTGGGCTTATATACACAGCCAGTGCATACGAAGCCAATAAGTATCGTCAATACGCGTCAGATAACATAAGGGTTCCTATTTTTGTGAATGGTGCAACCGAAATTGTAAACCCAGGTGACTACACCACCGACCAAGATATGCAGGTGTTATTCTATAAACTGGTAAACGGAACAATTTATATTGAAGCCATAAACGAAAGTGAATACTTCAAAAGCAAAAAAGAAAGTTACGATAGTTGGGTGAATTTGGTTTCTGTTGAAGATGCAGGGTTAGATTTATCAGAAATTTCAGGCAGTGCCGTAATAAGAGATAAATTTAAGCCGGACTTTGAAGAATTTTACCAAGAGTTTTTCACGTTTGCTAACAAAACATGGCCACTTGCAGAGTTTGGTGTGTTTAATGCTGTTATTAAAAGCGTATACAACTCAAACTGGGTAAGAAATAAAACACTTAGTGATTTAACATATGATTTCGACTCAACCTACACAACGCAAAAAGAAGTGTTGTTCCAAAGTAGGGACGGAAAAGATATTAAGGCAAATATAATTGTAAACTCAAGCAGTTATCAAAACGCTGAAGAATTTGCGACCATTGAACTAGAATATTACGTTATGGCAGACCTTATAGATTTTGCAATTGAACAAAACAAGGTGTTGTATTACGTAAATATGTCTAACGGCTCAATTATGTGGAGCGACATAGTTTTAGACGAAAAGAAACCAGACGATAAAATAAATATAGAAGAATACAACAACCAATTTTTAATTGTTAAGGGTGATAGAGATAGTAACGGAAGCTACAGGTATGATGGCTGTGCATATTCAACAGCAAACGGAACCACCGCATCTAGCGTAGCAAGTACAAATTTCCCTGGTATGGATATTGTTTCTGAAAGTGCAATCGCAGTTAGATACTATAATGGCGTGAATAGGTTATATTGGAGTGAAGAAGGTGCAACCAGTGAAAACAATGGCGCGACCTACATAATTTGCACAAAAACCACCGATGGCAAATATATTCCAGTAACTCAATCTACAACAAAATTTAAATCTAACTTCCTAGCGTCTGATTATTATGGACCAGTTGTCGCAAGGGGTGTATTCCAAGCAGATGGGCTTATCCCAGATGATTATTGCAAACCAACAGCAATAGTTGAGCAAATTGTAGACGACGACGGCAACGAATTAAAAAATATAGATAAAACCAGCCCATACGCAATAAGTGATACCTATCAAGAAGATAGCAACGTTTTAACGGCAATGAGTAGTTTTTGCGGTAAATTAAGTAACTTTACTGGAGGTGTTGGGTTTGCACTACTAGAAAAGTTATACACGGCTGAAAACGCCATCATTCAAGCGGCTAAAGAGTCTTTGCTTGAAAATATGGCATCAAAACTAAATGAAGACGATACTGAAACGGTTGACGGAAAGGTTAAAAGAAAGGAAAACCTTTTAATTAATCCTAATATAGATGGGTTTAGATACATCTATAAAAGTGGGGCAACCAGCCCATCTAGCGTTGAGTTTTACGATAAAAATGGTAGGAAAATAAGTAAAGGCTCAGCGTACGTAAATGGCGAAGAAACAACAATAGAATTAACTGATAAAAGTCAATTTAATAAAAAGGGATATGTTGTATTGCAGAAGACTTGCTGGTCTAATACAATAATTCCATGGTATTATAACGATAGCGTAACATTAAATAAAGCATTATCTGAATTATTAAATAGATTTAAAGAAGATAACACTCAATACACATTCTTAGTTTTAGAGTACACCTACGATAACATTCAATTTTCGTTAGACCTTGCTGGGCAAGAAGGCTCAGAAACATTAAGAATGTTGCTTAACTTTAACATTACAAAAATTATTCAACTAGACAATTTCGACCAAGAAAAAGAAGGAACATCTGGAGAATTTATTACAACCGATTTTTATGGTCTTAGAGATGAAGATAGTATAGCAGTTCAACGAAAAGTTAACCTTGTAATATCTGGCGGAGAAATTTATTATTCAAATGGCGATAAATTCTTTGGTAGGGAAGACGCCATAAAATATTACACCAACTTCGCAAATGACTATTTGAAAGACACATTAACAACCTCGTTAGTCGGTGAAATTCAAAAGAAGATACAAGTTCAAAAATTTAAAGAACTAATGGAAGGGTTTGGCGTAGATACAAGTGAAGAGAGTGTCGGTGTAGACTTTGCAGCCATGGACTTTAGAGTGGGAGTTGCATCATTAATAAAGCAGTATACAAAATCTTATTACTCTATTAATGAAGTAGTTTCTAAAGACGGTGAAGGCAATGAAATTATAGACGGAACAATTTCTTACTACGACCAAAACAATCAAAAAATTCAAGATGCTTCTATAAAATACACAAGCAAAGTTTATAGAACTAACTATAAAATTTCGACAAGAGCCGCAGTTGTTTGCGGACCAAGCGGTGGCACTGCTTCTGGTGCAATTAGTTATGTTGCACTTATGGACGCTGCTAAAGATGTTACCGATAACCCAATTTATAATGATTACAGAATAGGTGACAACACCGATTCGCCTAATGACTATGGTAATTTCAACTCTAGATCGGTATATTACTATGATATAATCTACGATTATAGTTTCTGGGAATATTTTGATAAAGATGGTAATACTGTTGCAGTTTTAGGCTTAACGATAGACGGTGTTACATTAACAGAGAAAACAAATAACGATGGCTCGGGGCAAAAACCAAACGCTCTAGTTATTAAAAACAACAGTATTTATTGTGGTGCTCTTGGTAGCACAATAACAAATATGTCAGGCATTAAAAATTATATGGCTCACGACGCAGAACTTGGTGCTAGCGGAACAGACATCAGCCTTAGATACGATAACATAATAAAACCAGATGCAGCAGCAACCAACACGGACCAAAAGTTTAGTAGTGATATGAAGGGTCACTCAACCCTTAAACTGCTTAACTCTATAACCACCAATATAAAGAGTCAATCAGAATATAATAACATTTACACATACTTCGTTCGTGGCAACTTTAACTGGACAATGCTACTAGACTTCTGTATTTCACTTCCAGTTTTAAATTTGTCTAGCCTAAAGTTTACGTTTAGGTTCCGAATGGGAACGTCATATAATTATTCAGAGAGAGTAGTGTATAGGTTGCAGGGTGGAATGTTCTACCTAGATTACAACTTTAGAAACGCTACTGGTATAGACATAAAAAATCTATTTACAATGAGTAAAATTAATCCATTCATACTTGTGTTCTCAACAGTGCTAGTTATGAGCATATTATGGACAACTGTATGGGGATTAATAAATCGTATTTACCATATTGTATTGTTGTTTATCTTGTTGCCAGCAGTATGCTCAACAATTCCAATAGACGATGGTGCAAGGTTTGGCAAGTGGAAAGATAACACAATTCAACAAGTATTATCGGCTTATGCAGTATTAATCACATTAAATATCTACTTTGTTTTAGTTCCAATTGTAAAAGACGTTACAAGCAATTTAATCACTTCGGGCGACCTACCAACCACCATAACAGGGTTGTTCTCTATGATTAAATTTGGAGCACAAAATATAGGTAGCGTACTTAATAGCATTGGCACAAAATTTACTGGCAATTTGGGTCTATCTAATTTACCACTACTATTAGATAGCGAACTTACAATGGCAGAACAAACCGTGTTAAACCACGTAAACACAATTGTATACATTATGTTCTTCTTGGTTTTAACAACAATGCTTAAAAACGGTAAAAGCTTAATAGAAACCGTTCTAGACCTTGGAAAACTAGACGATGGTGTTTTAGATAACGTAAAGAGTAACATAAATAGTGTTAAATCTTCACCTGTAGTTAAAGCACCAGAGGCTATGATTAAAGGCTCTGCAAAACTAATTGCAGGCGGAGCAAAAGCAGTTGCTACGGGTGGAGCTAGCCTTGCAGGTGATGCATCTAGAATATTAGGTTCAATGATGAATAATAGACGACGATCAGGAGGAGCAACCCCACCATCAAGTGCCGCTATGAGTGGACCATCAAGCCCAATTTCAGGTCCAAGCGGTGGACCAACTTCTAGTTCAACAGGTGGTGGCACGCCAATATATGGCGGACCTGAAGCCAGTCCACAAGCAGGCGTTGCAATGGGTGAACCTATAGGAATGGGTCCAGAAACAGTAGAAAACACTACTGACGGAGCTGAAAGAAGAGCATACACCAGCCCAGAAGCGACAATGGGAAGTGAGCCTACAGCAGATAACTTTGTTGGTCCAGTACCACTAAGCGAAGAAGACCAAGCAAAGATTGACGAAATAGACAATAAAATATCTCAAGTAGATACTTTCAGGCAAGAATCGGTAGATGAGATTTTAAGTCAAAAACCAGACTTCGCAGATAAAACTTATGGCGAATATTTGCAAGAAGTTCAAAATGCAGAAAACGATAAGAAGCAAGCACATGAAGATGCATCAATTCTAGATCAAGAAAGAGTTAAAGCTCAAAACGAAGGTAGATTTGAAGGCGAGTTTAAAGATAATTGGGAAAAGTTGAACTCTGAAGCAATTCAAAGGGGTGAAGATGCTCTTGATAAGTTAAGCAAACTAAAACAAGAAGAATGGGCTTATGGCGAACAAAAAGAGGCATTAAATAAAGTTGATGAAATTGCTAATTCTGAATTAGACAGATTAGTTGAAGAACGAGATAAAATAACTGGCGATGCTACAGCAAAAGCCGTAGAATCTGCAAAAGAAAGAATGAAAGAAGAAGCGTCTTCAATGACAGCAGAAAACGCAACGACCGCATCCAATGTTGAAAAACTATCTAATCAACAAAAACTAGATATGGCTAATGAAGTTATTGAAAAAATAAATGCTGGAAATGAAATAAACCCAGGAAAAGTATCTTCTGCGAACGAAGATCCAAATGATGCTATTAATAGGACGCAAAAAGAACAAAAAGACTTGCAAGCACAAATAGACAAAATAAACAATGAAAAACTAGATGGCGAGTCTATGACTAATAAAGAGTATTGGGATAGATTAAATGAGTTGGGGTCTAAACTAAGTGAACATTCAAAAGATAAAGCCGTTAATTATGATACAAAATGGAAAGGTGTTGTAAAACTAAATGCGGAAGAGCAGGAATACAAAGAACTTAAAGAAAAGCAGTTAAAATACGCTGGCAGTCAAGTTGATGTAAATAATTTAACCGCAAAAATGGATAAGTCTAAAACGGATGAATTAACAGCAAAGGTGAAATTAGCTGAAGGCACTGATTCATACGAAAAAGCGGTTAAAGATTTAAGCGACCATCAGAAGCGGCTAAAAGCGAATTCAGTAAAAGATTACTTAAAAGAATCTTCAAATAGAAATATCGGTACAAATACTGCGCAATTACAAAATCAAGCCTACAACGAGGTTTTAAAAGAAAAAGAGGCAGAAAAAACATCTAAAATGTCGGCAGAAGAACGTGCTAAATACGAAGATGAAAAATTAGAAAATCAAATTAGGTCGAATATTGAGAAAAATGAAGCATTTTTCATACGTAATGCTAAAGACCCAGAAGCCTATGTAAAGATGCGAGTTGCACACGACAAGGCTGAGGCAAAGAAAAATGGAAATAATTCAGGTGGCACAAGCACGCAGTCAAGTGGTAATTCAGAAATATCAACCGAACAATTAGAAAGACAATTGAATGCTGCAAAAAATGATATTAACGCCCAACGATTTGTTTCCGAAGAAGCTCGTCAAAGTGCAATTAAAAGCATGGAAGAAGAATTGAAAGCAAGAACTGGGGCAGGTGCAACTACCACATCTAGTGGAACAGCGTCAGCACAAAGTTCAGCTAGTTCGTCTTCAGCGTCAAGCACAACCACATCTAGCGGTAGTTCTTCAAGTCAAAGAACCACAACAACCAAAACAAAACCAAAATCTAACACATTTAAAAAAGTAGTTAAGGGAACAGGGCTTGCTGCCCTAGCAGTAACTGCTCCAATGCCTGCAACAATTGCAGTGCTTGGTGGGGTTATGGTTAAAAAGGCAGTAACTTCTAAAGTTGCTAAATCTACCTTCGATAAGATTAAAAATTCTAACTTCGCAAAAAAGACTGCTCAAATAACAGCAAAACCAAGAGCATTTGTTAAGAACCATAAAGCAGATATAGTTATGGGTGCATTTGTTCCGGGAGTATTAGCTGGTAAGTATGCAGTTAAAGGCGTAAAGCAAGGTGCTAAATTTGTTGCAAAACAGTGGAACGCTGAACCAAAACCACCAAAAGAAAAACCAGCAAGACAAAAAACTGAAAAGGTAGCAAAAGATACAGCCCGAGCCGAAGTAGACAAAAATATTGATGAATTAATCAAAAAGTCTAACGAAGAAGCAAAGAAAACGGCTGAACAAACAGCTAAAAAGGTAGCCAAAGAAACTACCGAAAAGGCAGTTAAAGCAGAACAAGCAAAACCAAAATCTGCAACTAAATCTGAAACAAAATCAACCACCAAGACTGAACCAAAAGAAAAGTCTAGAAAAGATTTAGAAGTGGAAAAACTTAAATCTGAACTTGCAAAAATCAACAAAGAAATTCGTGAAATTAAAGCGGATACCGAAGGCAAAAAGTATGGTGATGCAGGTGAAAGAAACAAACGACTAACAAGTCTTCAACACCAAAAAGCGGGTATTGTAAGTAAACTTAAGTAGTTAAAAATATCTAACTCCCCTAAAGACAGGGGAGTTGGATAAAAATTATAAAAGGAGAAAAATATGGCAAGAATAATTCCAAAAAAGACCAAGGTAAGAGTTCAGTTCTATAAAAACCTAACAATGAAAGATGCTTTGCTAATTTTAGCTGGTGTTGTAGTTGTAGGTTTAACGCTTTTATCTGGGCTTGGGATAAAATATATCTTGGCACTGGTTTTTGCTCTAATTTTTGTAATATTATTTGTGCAAGTATCACCCGAAACTAGGGTGTACCAATCTATTGGTCACTTCTTTAAATTCGTATTTGCAAACAAAAAATATTTGAAAAAATCAGAAAACAAAAACCAAAACATTAAAATTATGGTTCCGTTTGATGGTGTGGTAACCGAAAGAGAAAGGGATGGAAATAGTTTTAGTGAATATAGTTTTATAGACTATAAAGAATATTTTGGCATAGTAATTGAAATTCAACCAGTTCAATTTTATATGCTAACCGAACAGCGTCAAAATCAGTTTATTAATGCAATAGATAATGCACTTAAAACGTTGCCAACTGGGCAAACCATATCTATAGTAAAAATTGAAAAACCAATGGTTTTAGATAGTTATCTAGAAAACGAAAAGGTTAAAGCAAAAGAAATTATAGATGCTTGCTCGAGAGGGGGTTTGAGCGAAGACGAACTAGACCCAAGACTTAATATTATTGAGTCTAGAATGGTTGGGCTAGAAAACTGCAACGTTGGTAGTGCTAATATGATAATGAAAGAGCATTATTATATGATTATTTATGGCGCTAGTAAAGAAGCCCTAGCAAGCACCGCTAACTTAATTGTTAACACAATGGATGGTGGTACTGGTGGCTCATTACAAGCACACATATTAAGCGAAAAAGAAATTGTAGTATTCTTAAAGAGCACATATACCGACACATTCGACGAAAGAGATGCGTATAAGTTATCTCCGGAAGAATATATGAATTGGATAATGCCAGACAAACTTCAATTTAAAACCAATTCGTATACAATGGATGGGGTAGACTACTCAACAACCGTAATAGCGGACTATCCACTAGCCGCTAGAAACGCTTGGGGTAACTATTTCTTTAATGTGCCAGGTAGCCGTGTTGTTGTTAAGTTTAAAGCAGTTGATATCTCAGTAGCCGAAAGACGTATTGATAACGCCATAATGGAAATGGAAGCTCAATACCACAATGGTGGTCGTCAATCTAAAATGGTGCAATTGCAAACTCATATTGAAACACTTAACGAACTATTAATTTCGCTTAAAAATGGTAACGAAGCGTTCTTTGATACCTCGTTCTATATAGTAGAAAAAACCGAAGTTAAAAAGAACGTTAAAACAATGCTTCGTAGAGGTGGCTTTAAATATGCAGATTTGTTCTGCGCACAAATAGATGGCTTTATTGCATCAAATATATCTAGAAAAATTATGCTTGAGCAATTTGACCGTGGTATTAACTCATCTTCTCTTGCGGCAGTTTTCCCATTTATTTCAGATGCAATTCAAGACCCAAAGGGATTTTTCCTAGGGTACAACTCAGAGCCTGTATTTATAGACTTCTTTAAAAGAGATAAAGAAAGAATCAACTCAAATATGGTTATTTTGGGTAAGTCTGGTTCTGGTAAGTCATTCGCGACAAAAGGTATACTTTCTCACCTTGCTAGTGATAACTGTAAAATTTACGTACTAGACCCCGAAAAAGAATACGATATGCTAGTTAAAAATATGCACGGTAAGTTTATTGACGTAGGTTCAGCAAAACAAGGTAGACTAAACCCATTCCAAGTATTCACATCGCTAGATGATGAAGGCGGGGAAGGCGAGTCTAACGAATTAAACACCGACCTATCTGCACACTTGCAGTTCTTGGAAGAATTTTTCAAGATTATTCTAGATGGTATTACAAAAGACGCTCTAGAAATATTAAACGACTGCGTGCGTCAGGTTTATGAAAACTTTGGTATAACCAACGATACAGATATAACAAAGTTAAAACCACAAGATTTTCCAATCTTCCAAGACGTGCATAGTTTTATAAAAGCCAAGTTTGACGAAAGCAAAGACGAGTTCTATAGAAATAACCTACGAATTATTTTAACTTATTTAAATAAGTTCGTAGAAGGTGGACGTAGTAGTTTGTTGTGGAATGGTTATTCTACAATTACAACCGAAGAAAACTTTGTAGACTTTAACTTCCAGTCATTGCTTGCAAACAAAAACCAAGATATTGCAAACGCACAAATGCTTCTAGTTCTTCGTTGGCTAGACAACGAAATTATTAAAAACAAAGACTATAACACAAGATATCACGTAAAGAGAAAAATTATAGTCGCAATAGATGAAGCGCACGTATTCATCGACCCTAAAAAGGACGTTGCGCTAGACTTTATGTATCAGCTTGCAAAGCGTATCAGAAAATACGAAGGTATGCAAATAATCATTACCCAGAACTTAAAAGACTTCGTTGGTACGCCAGAAATTGCAAGAAAATCTACCGCTATTATTAACGCCTGCCAATACTCATTCATTTTCTCACTTGCACCACACGATATAAACGACTTGGTTGAACTATATGAAAAAGCTGGTAGAATTAATGAGTCAGAGCAAGAAGCAATTGTTTCGGCTCCTCGTGGTAGGGCATTCGTTATTACTAGTCCATATTCAAGAACAAACGTAGACGTTACTATATCTGACCTAGTTAAGGATACATTTGAAAAAGATTTAACTACATTAAAGAACAATTAGAAAAAAGAGTATGATGAAAAAATTATTTAGTATTTTTAGTACAATTCGCCCTTGTGCAACAAAAATTGTTGCACAAGGCTTTGTGCTGAATAAACTAAATTTAAGTTGGCTACTTGGTGCCAGTGTGGAACTTGGAGATTCTGGAATTACCACAACTTCTACGCTTGGGGCTTTGTTAAGCTTACTTGCAGACCTTATAAATTCACTAGTTTTCATTATCGCAAAATACATATTATTATTTATAGATTTTTGTCAGGTGATTGTTTATAAAATCGCTGGCATAAGCACTGACCTAACAAAAATATTAAATATGCCAATATTTAGGTTTTTACTTAACGATACGGTTTTAAAAACTATCGGTGCAATAATGATTTTAGGCCTAATTTTACTTGTGCTTGTTACAATAGTCGCTATTGTAAAGAATGAATACGAAGCAAGCTTAGATGACAAAATAGACCCTAAAAAGACGGCGTATAAGACGGTTGGTAAATCATTTGTAACATTATTTTTAATGTTTATAACACCATTTATTATTGTTATATCAATTGTATTCTCGTCGGTATTGCTCTCTAGCGTAAATAACGTGTTAAATTCAAATGGAACACAGCAGTCAACGCTTGGAGGCACTGTGTTTGTAACGAGTGCATATAACGCAAACAACTATCGTAATTACGCAAATGGAAATATAAGGTTACCAATAATTATAAACTTTGATGACCCATATCAAAATGGCTCAGCAAAATACTTTACTTCCGAAGAACTAAAAAATATTTATGATGGCTGGAATGGCAAGGAATTATACAATAAATTCGCCCGTAAAGACTTTGCGTCTTTTAAAGACACCTTAGTTTATAAAAATGGCAAAATATATAACGCTAACAGCTATTCAGATTACGAAAAGTTTGTTGCAACAAGTGAACAATATAATGTTATGGCAGACTTTATAGACTATGCAATGGCACACGATATAAAGTTTTACATTAAAGATAGCCAAAACAAAGATATAGACTGGTCACGTCAGTCGTCTAATATTAAAATATCGGATGGGGTATACGACCCTATGTCGGGTAAAATTAGCATTACCTATAACGATTTAAGTGACCTAAGCCCATACAATAATTATTACACAATAACCTTTGATGCATCTAGTGCATACGCAGATACTCCAATTAAAGATGCCGTATCTACCATTTCATTGGTATTAGGCTTAAATTCGGTATTAAATGGAACTTATTCGTCAAGCACGCAAAATACCACAATAGGTCCTGTTAAACCAACAACCACCTCAAGTTTAGCAAACCTAAATAATGTATCTAAAAATATAGAAGATGCACTAAGTCAACTTAATTCAGCTAGTTCATCTAGTAGCACAAACCAAGCAACATTCAGAATACTAGAACGAGTTGCTGGCAGTATTAATGTTGTTAGATGGCAAACAGAAAAAGCATTATTTGATGGTGTGGAATACACGGTATACACCTTAAAGAAAATTGTAAAAAATCGTGAAACAGGTGCAAATGAAGTTCGTAGCACCGTTAATGTGGCAAAAAAGAGTGATAGCTTAGATACAAAATATTATGTAGTTAGTGAAACCAAAAACCAGTATGGTTATTATGATTATACAAATATAACACTAGACTACTTTAATGATGGAACCACATATTTTGATACGCTAACACCAGTATACAAACGTGTAACATGGCCACAAAAATTATATAACGACTTAAAAGTAATTTATAGCGATATAGATTTTGATAACTTTATAACCTATGATAACTGGGCAGACGCTCTAGGAACCTACTTTAAAACAAATAATAATGTAAGCAGTGGGGATGTATCTAGTTTTGCAACCACACTAATTCATCCACTTGGGCTTATAATGTCTGAGTTGTTTTTAGGCACAAAAATTGAAGGCGAAAACCAAACCACAAGCTCGTTTAGTTTTGCTTCAGCTTACACAAAAGACGTTTTAAAATCTTTAACCAAAAGCATTGGTGGCGAGTTTGATTATGCAAATATGAGTTACCAAGTGGATAGGTTTATAAGCCTATTTAACAGCCAATTTGCAAGTGTTATAGAATCACTTAAAAAAATTGAAAAGTTTGACCTAGATGAGCAAAATTACCAATCGGTGGAAGGGTATGTTTATAAAGCATATCTTGCAAGCATTATGTTCTCAACCGATTACGGTCAATACTTAGCAAACATCGCTCAAGACTTGCAACTAGGCGAAAAATTATTAGACCTAATTGCAATTAACGCGGGCAGTTTAACATACGACGAACAGGGCAATTCAGTTTATAGAATAGAACAACTAGTAGATTCAAGCGGTAATGTGCAACCATTGTATTACCAAGGGGTAGAAAACAGTGGTAAAGCTGTTTACAACTCCAAAGGTTTAATGCGATACACAGCAAATATTTCAGGTCAACTTACTTCATCTGGCTATTATATCCCAAAAGATGGAGTATCTTACTACATTAAAGAAATAAAAAACAACTCAAATGAGGTTGTGGCTTATCAATATTGGGTATTTGTTGGAACGCAAGTCGTGGGTGCTGATTATGGGTACCTAAACGCATCTACATTATCCACTTACGACGATTATTCGGTTGAAAAAATAACATCCCATAATGAAGATGGAAGCGTAGTAAGGGAAGCAAGGGTTAAATATATTGGGCTAGATGAATCACTAAATGGCAAAATTGTAACTGTAAGCTTCGAAGAAGACGAAGAAGACAATAGTATTATTGCTAAAGCCGTAGAAAAATCAGTTGAGGTTAGGGTGAATTTCCATCCATTATTCTCCGACTTTTTCACCACATATTTCACAATATCTGATGACGGGGCATTTTTATACACAAATGAACCTACAGACGGCGATACCACCAAGCAATCTAATACTATAACAAAAACAGTGTATAGTTTTAATACCGACGACATTCAAAAAGTACAAGGTAATTTATACATTCGAGAAACAAACAAAAAGTATTCAACCGATACTTGTATGGACAATTATTGCTTGCCAGAAGTATTAAAAGAAGTTAAAGCCAGCACTAAATATTTAACATATGGCGAACTACCAGAAACTTATCAAAATTATATAGACCGAATGATAGAGAAAATAGAAGCCGATGTTAAAAAGG